>CAYOBX010000020.1:0-22286 GCA_964402245.1 uncultured Saprospiraceae bacterium
TAATGGTGGCAACTATGGCGGTAATCAAAACAATGGTGGCAACTATGGCGGCAACCAAAACAATGGCGGCAACTATGGTAATCCTTTTCCAACCACAGCAAGGACATTACCAATTATAGTATTGGATGAATTCAGTATGCGTTCTATTCCTAATGCTGAAATTGATATGACCCCTTGTAATCTGCAAAGATACTATACAGACCATACTGGTAGAGCCACGCTTAATATTCCAGCAGGATTAAATTGTGAAGTTTATGTGCGTCAAAATGGATATATCACAGGACTATTAAGAATTTCTGGGAATAGTCTTCAGGGGGTACAGAGTCAACAAATCTTATTGAGAAGTGGCACTAATAGACCGCCAATTGTTAATAATAACCCACCAATTACGAATCCTCCAGTAAACGTACCAAACACTAATTTGATTTTGGGAAGAGTATATGATTCAGCGAATAATGCAGGTATTCAAGGGGTATATGTAAAAGCAGTCAATCAAGCAACTGGAACTATATTAGAAACTACCACAGCAATTACAGGTGAGTACAATTTGACATTAGCACCTAATACCAATTATTTAATTACTTACTCTTTGGCTGGATTCAGAGGAGCTACGAAGTCCGTAAACGTTGGAAATATAGTAGGTCAAAATTTATTGGGAGAAGTGTCTATGCAAAATGTTTCAGGTAGTGGCATAGCGACTGGCAATCCATCTACCGTTATTACAGAGACCTCTAAAGGTGGTTCTGTATCCACAGAATCAGGTATGGCAGGATATTCTGTTCAAGTGGCTGCATTTAATGCATCTGATAAGGCAGATTTTAATAAATTTAGAGATCTAGGACCTTATGGCAATGTATATAACCGATATGAAGGGAATACCACTAAGGTGAGGGTTGGCGTTTTTGCTACTAGAGCAGAAGCAAAAGCGGCAGTAGCGAGCATTAAATCAAAAGGATATAAAGATGCTTTTATTACTACAGAATTGAAAAACGGTTTGGGAGAAGGTATTATGTTAGATGGATCAAATACGGGTACGGTAGTCAATACCAGCACCACCACCAGTACGCCTGCGAGTACATCAAGTGCGGGAACGTATAAAGTACGTTTAGCTTCTTATAGAAATCCTCGATTCTTTAATCCTGCCAAAGTAAGGGGTTTAGGTGCAATAGAAGAACAATTCAAAGCTCCTTGGACGATTATGTTATTAACTGGTTATCCAAACTTGAGTGAAGCTATTTTCGCTAAAAACAATGCAGTGAAGGCGGGTTTCCGTCAAGCTCATGTGGTATTGGATAATGGAACTGAACTGAAAAAAGTTAAATTCTAGAGATAGGGAGTTAGGGAGAAATTAGAACACGGAGGCACAGAGCACACAGAGCATGTTATATTAACTCTGTGTGCTCTGTGCCTCCGTGTTCAAAAACTCCAATCTGTATCTCTCTCTTCACTCAACGAAATGCAACCACTAGCAGAAAGAATGCGGCCTAAATCCTTATCCGAATACCTTGGACAAGATCATTTAGTTGGAAAAGGAGCCGTATTAAATCAAGCTATAGAAACCGGTCAGTTTCCTTCTTTTATACTCTGGGGTCCTCCTGGAGTAGGCAAAACTACCTTAGCCAATATTATTGCACACCAATTAAAGCGACCATTTTATACATTAAGTGCTGTTAGTTCAGGGGTCAAAGATGTACGCGAAACAATCGCTAAAGCAAAGAGTCAAAAATTCTTTAATAGTCCCAATCCCATTCTTTTCATAGATGAAATTCATCGTTTTAATAAAGCCCAGCAAGATTCTTTATTAGGGGCAGTCGAGAAAGGAACGATTACTTTAATTGGTGCGACCACAGAAAATCCTTCCTTTGAAGTGATCTCTGCTTTACTAAGTCGATGTCAAGTATATATCCTTCAACCATTAAGTAAAGAGCAATTAGTTAGCTTAGTCGATCATGCCTTAGCGAATGATGAGTATTTAAAAACAAAAGCCATAGAGGTAAAAGAATATGATGCTTTAATTCTTTACTCTGGTGGCGATGCTAGAAAGCTTTTAAATGTATTAGAATTAGTAACGAACTACCAAGAGGAAGGAACAACCTTGGTTATTGACAATGAACTAGTCACTCAAAAAGTACAACAGAATATTGCCGTATATGATAAAGGAGGAGATCAACACTATGATGTGGCTTCTGCTTTTATCAAATCTATAAGAGGGAGTGATCCCAATGCAGCCGTCTATTATTTAGCAAGAATGATCGAAGGGGGAGAGGATATAAAGTTTATTGCTAGAAGGATGATGATTTCGGCATCCGAGGATATAGGCTTAGCCAATCCCAATGCCTTATTAATGGCGACAACTGCTTTTCAAGCGGCTATTGCAGTAGGTTTGCCAGAGGCAAGAATCATTTTATCGCAAGCAGTTATTTACCTAGCTACTTCTCCTAAAAGCAATTCTGCCTATATGGCAATTAATACCGCCCAAAAATTAGTTAGAGAAACTGGTGGTCTTTCGATTCCATTAACTATTAGAAATGCGCCCACCCACCTAATGCGCCAACTTAACTATGGCAAAGGCTACCAATATGCCCATAATGAAACGAATAACTTTGCCCATATGGAATTCCTGCCTGAAGAAATAAGTGGAAAGATTTTGTTTGAACCTTCTAATAATCCAGTGGAAGAAAAGATCCGAGAACGGATGCGGGCTTTGTGGAAGGAGAAATATGGGTATTGAAATTAAAATTGAAATTAAAATGTAAATTAAAAACCGAGATGTTGACCTACGTCTCGGTGTCAACATCTCGGTTTTAATTTTAATTTACATTTTAATTTTCATTGAAAAGCTGTCTCTATTCTCTGCTCTAATTATTCCGGCACATTATCAGGATTCAACAAATCATAAAACTGATCGATCTTAGGTAAGATGATAATTCTAGTCCGTCTATTCATACTTCGACCTTCAAATGTATCATTACTAGCCAAAGTATTATATTCTCCTCTACCAGCAGCAATTAATCTGTTCGGATCAATGTTATAGGTAGTTTGTAAAGCTCGAACCACAGAAGTAGCTCTCAGCACACTTAAATCCCAGTTGTCTTTAATTCCTGGCTTGTTGATCGGTAAATTATCCGTATAGCCTTCGACCATTACTTCAAGATCTGGACGAGCATTGATGATTGTAGCAATCTTACCCAATACTTCGGTAGCTCTTGGTGTAATCTCTGCACTACCACTTTGGTAAAGCATCTTATCAGAAAGATTAATAAAAACCACCGTCTTATCTACTTTTACTTCTATATCTTTATCAGCAATTCCTTGACTTAATTCAGAGGTTAAATTAACAGCAAGGGCTAGATTGATAGAGTCTGCTTTGGTCTTAGCTGCTTGCAAAACCTGAATGTATTTATCCTTTCCTTCCAATTGAGAAAGCGTCTCCTTGATATTGTCATTGGCAGATTGGGAAAGTACCGTTAAATCGCCAACTTGCTCTACCGTTTGGTTTCTAGCTAATCTAAGATCAGCAATTTGATCTTTTAAATCTTTAATTTGATCTTCTCTAGATTTTAGGGCACTATCGGAGGAGCGGATATCACCTTTTAGTTTTTCTTTATCCTGATTACAAGCCGCTAATAATTTCATTTGCGCACTTACTTCTTCTCCTAAAAGACCAATTTCTTCGTTTTGCCTATCTCGCTCTTGTTGTAATTGCTCAAATTGAGTCTTACTGATACAAGAAGAAAAGGCAATGAATGTAATTAAAATGAAAAATGTTTTTGTTAATTTCATTGTAGGTAGTACTTGTTATTTTATAAACGAAATATTTGCGAGGCGATCACACCGCCGAGCAAGACAACATAAAAATAGATATACAAGATATTATGTAAAAAAAAATAATACGTAAAGTATTAATTTTTACCAAATTTATAAGCAAAAGTTCGAGGAATAACAGGAAATAATGAAGAAGAGCTAGAATTTAGAAATTAAGGTATTTTTTTATGGATTAATGTAGTCTTTTTATTATAAAAATAGTACATTTGCACTCCGAATTCAGAATATACTATATTTTTCAACAAATATTGATATGGCACATCATAAATCAGCTAAGAAAAGAGTAAGACAAGACGCTAAGAAACGATTAATTAACCGTTACTACAAAAAATCAACTAGGACGGCTATTCAGAAATTAAGAGGTACAGAAGATGCGAAGGAAGCGCAAGCTCTTTTACCAAAGGTGATTTCTATGATCGATAGATTAGCTAAAAGAAATAGCTGGCACAAGAAGAAAGCTGGGAACTTGAAAGGCAAGTTGACTAAATTTGTAAGTGGTCTTAGCTAGGATTTACTTTTTTTTAAAGATAGTTTAGACTAAAATAGTCTAAAAAGGCTACTTTGTTCAATCGAAGTAGCCTTTTTTATTTATAAATTGAACGTTCTTGTAGCTTAGTGGTTTCTAGTGTAGCGTCCATTTTGACACTCAGTTTACCCGTAACAAGAAGTTACTGGTAAAAAGCGAACCAAATAAATTAAATAGATATGTCATCATTTATCAAAAAATACTCCTTCCTTTTTGGGATATTGGCCGTAGCAGCATTCTATATGGGGAAGTATTTATATATGCAACCTAAAGTAGTGAATGGAGAAAATTCTCCAGTTATAAAGGGACAATTATTGGATGGATCATCATTTGACTTAGCAGAATTGAAAGGACAATATGTGTTAGTAGATTTTTGGGGTAGTTGGTGTGGACCATGCTTGAAAGAAATACCTGGTTTGAAACAACTAGATATAAAGTATAAGAATAAGTCTTTTAAAGAAGCCTCTGGAATGAAAATCCTGAGTATTGCTATTGAAAAAAATGAAGCTCGGTGGAAGAGTGCGATCAAACGTACAGGAATGAATTGGAAATACCATATGGTAGACTTATCTACTAGTTTGAAATTTCTAAATTCTCCTTTAGCCACTGAATTTGGTGTGAAACAAGTACCTTCTAAATTTTTGTTGAACCCAGAAGGAGTAATTATTGGGGTGAATCAATCTTTAGAAGAAATAGATGCTTTTTTTGAAGCTAGACTTAAGTAGCGGAAGAAGAAGCTAATGGCATATACCTCCAAAAAAGGAAGGTTGTGTCTAGTAGACACAACCTTCAAAACTCTCACTAGTTTTAATGAAACTAAAAGTTGACGTATGAAATCTTTTGTCTTTTAAATCATTTGGTTTGAAATACAATTATGTTCCTAAGATAATAAATTTTCTAAATAATTACTAATTTTAGAACTAAGAATTTAGAAATTTGTTCAAATAAGTGACAATCCTTTCGTACTATACTAGATATAACGAATAGTTTGCCATCTTGTTATATTCTTTGTATATTAGATTTGGATTAATTTTCTTTAAAATAATTTATGAGTACTGTAAAAAATAAAACGATTGCTCCTCCTATAAAGGTAACGGATACAGCTTTGATGGAATTAAGAGCGATTATGTCTAAGCAAGATATACCTGAAAATCATGGTTTGCGTATTGGGGTGAAAGGCGGCGGCTGCTCAGGCTTTTCTTATATATTAGGTTTTGATATGGAGAAAGAAAAAGATGATATTTACTATATAGATGATTTAAAAGTCCTTATAGAAAAAGCGCATGGACTTTATTTAGCAGGGATGGAAATTGATTGGGTGGAAGGATTGAATAATAGAGGTTTTTCTTTCAATAACCCTAATGCTACGGATACTTGTGGCTGTGGTTCTTCTTTTTCTGCGTAATTTAAGGAGAATAGAGAGTAGAGAAGCGAGATGAAATCCGTTTATATATAACGAAATTTCGTCAACTTTTGAACGCATTCATCTCTATTCTCACTTCTCTGCTCTAACTAATAGAATTCCCATACCAAATCAAGCCTATAATACCAGCGAAAATTATCCATCTATAAGCATACCAACGGATCAATGCATGAACGACTAATTGTTCGAGGATATGCATAGCAAACCATTCCGTACTTCCTGATTTAAAAAAGTTATTATTCACATCTTGTAATCGACGATCCACATCTTTGGATATACCGATTTTTACATGCGCTTGTGCCCATTGTCCTTGATTAATTTTCTTGGTCATGGTAAAACGGGATTTACTAAAATGTTGATGTAAGCGTTTTTCTATCTTTTCTGCATTCCACATTTTCTTTTTGACCACTAATTTAGCGCGATTATGACCCACTCTTTTAAATAAATAGACATATCTAAAATCTTTCATAAATTTTATGCTTAAACAAGTTCAAAATTTCTACAATTTGTGACAAATATAATTTAAACAAAACAATTTATTTATAAAATGTTTTAGATTCTTTGAGAAATCCCGGGATTATAGTAGTTCGTCGAAGTTTGTAACCAAGGCCGTCAGGCTAAAAAGTATTAGAGTGTGTAAAGAATGTGGGGAAAACAAATATGATTCAAAACTAGATACTATTTTAAACACATAGAAACATAGTACACATAGGCTTTATTATGTGTTCTACTGTGCCTATGTGTTTAATTTTTCATGTGTAGTACATTCCATTATTAATTATGTAAGTTCCCCTTATTCTTTACACACTCAAAGTATTACTTGAAGAGGAGATAATCTAAAACCTTTGTATTTGCTGGGGTTTGGCGAAGATGGCAGGAACTTTCAATGATATTGACTTTCAATTTTGTAAAAAAAATGGTACTTTTGAATGAATTATAAGACTACTAAATATTCTAAGAATTTTATTGATTAACAGATTCTTATTTTGTCCTCCTAAATCAAACCCTTACCACTTACAAATAAAGGCTACCTTTCAATTAGTTTACACCATCGTAGCTCAAGAATTTCACTACTTACATATTACTTAGTAACGACAAAAAAATAACTCCATCATTTGGACGGTTTCTTTTGCTCTCAGCAGCCCCATCCGCTTTGCGGTTCACAAACGGTGTTTGCTCCTCTTAAAAAATACTTCCGTAGCCCTGCTATGCAAGGTTTTTTTAAGAAAAACTGAGACCAAAATAATCTCGTCCAAATGACGGATTTATTCTTTCGTCCTTACTTAATTCTTTATAACTAAATTATTGGAGTTTCCTCCCACTTCAATAAGTAAGTAACGACAAAAAAATAACTTGAACATTTAGGACGGTTTCTTTTGCTCTCATTTTCCTTTTTAAAATACTTCCGTAGCCCAGCTATGCAAGGATTTTTAAAAGAAAACTGAGAACAAAATAACCTCATCCAAATGACCAACTTATTCTTTCGTCGTTACTAAGTATTCCTATGCTTATTTAATAGACCTAAAACTATGTTCAAACCATTCTTACACACTAAGTGGGAGGTATTTCTGTTTCTATTTCTTATTGGCCCATTTGCTTTAGTTGCTCAACTACAAGTGGAACCAGAAAGAAGTAATGCAACCTATGAAATAGGAGAGATGGCGACATTTCGAATCGTTTCTAGTATTACAGGAACAGCTAACTACACCATTTCTTTTGATGATAAATCCCCGGTCTTATCAACAGGTACAATAGAATTAGTAGCAGGTGAAATGAAGACCGTCACCTACCAACTGAATGAGCCGGGGGTTATTATTTGTACTGTGGAAATTGGAGAAACTACTGAAATAGCTGGAGTTACTTATCAACCTTTAGATATACAACCTTTGATAAGTGAACCTGCTGGATTTGATGCTTTTTGGGATGGAGCAAAAGCAGAATTGGCAGCCATACCTATAGATGCAGATACGAGTTATTATTTAGTGAGTAGGGAATCGAATGCCTATCGACTAAATTTGGGTCATATAGATGGTCGACGTGTATGGGGGTATATAACAGTTCCAAGTGGACCTGGCCCTTTTCCTGGGATTGTAGAATTTCCGCCCGCTGGCTCTGCTGGGTATTTAGCACAACAAAATTTTCAATTAGCGGAGCGAGGTAATTTCTTGGCCGTTTCTATATCTATACATAATGTGCCTCCAGAAGAGATTGACCCCAATAGCTATCTGCCAAATGATATTACAGACCCTAACACTAATTACTATAAGTATGCAGTTCTTGCTGGTATTCGAGCAATAGATTATTTATATAGTAGAAGCGATTTTAACCAAGAAGATATAGCTGTAACAGGCTTTAGTCAGGGAGGAGGCTTGGCTATGATGGTGGCAGGAATAGATGAGCGAGTGGATGTATTGGCGAGTAGTATCCCTTCTCATTGCCAACATGGAGGGATAGATGCGGATAAAGCAAGTGGGTTTCCATTCTATTTGCAAAGTATTCCTCAGAGTGAAAGAGCTATAGTTAGAGAAGCTACAGGATTTTATGATAACAATAATTTTGTTAAACGATTCAAAGGCCCTTCTTGGGTATTTTTAAATTATGAAGATTTAGTGTGCCCTGCAGCGACAGGTTTCTCTGCATTTAATCAATTAGAAGGCCCCAAAATTTTATTGAATACGATAGATTTAGATCATAATACCCCCGTCCAATATTTTGAAGACTTGTATGATTTTTTTAGACGGCATATACCAGCCAGTCGTCAAGCACCAAGGCCTGCAAGTGCACTTAATCAAGGCTATGACATCTCTGCGGGAGCAGATCAAGAAGTAGAGTTAGAAATGGCTGTTCAACTAAATGGTTCTGTTGTACGGAATGATAGAACTAATTTTTTATCAGATATAAAATGGAGACAAATTAGTGGTCCTACTGGCGCTACGATCTCCGATGAGGCTAGTTATACTACAGAGGTAGAGTTTACACAAGAAGGAGAATATACTTTTCAACTAGTGGTAAATGACAATGACTTATTAAATTCCTCCAATCAGTTTATTACCTTAGTAGATCAAGTGAATGTAAAGGTTTGTACGGATCGAGATGGCGACGGTATTTGTTCTACAATGGAGTGTAATGATAATGATGCCAACACTTTTGCTGCTGCGGGTGATGCATGTGATGATGGAAATCCTGATACGGAGGAAGATAAAATTCAAGCGGAAAGTTGTGATTGTATAGGAACGCTAGTTGTTGTTGAAGAGCCTATAGAAGAAGAATTACCAACAATGGACACTACTCAAGTAGTAGATATAGAGCAGCCAATCGTTGACACGGCTCCAATAGAAGAAGTGGATTCTACTCAGGTCATTGATATAGATATAGACACTACACAAATTGTAGAAATAGACACGGAGATGGAAGTGGATACCATCTTATTAGAGGAAATGGAATTAGATTCAATACCAGAAATGCCACTCGATTCTTTGGAAGAGGAAATTGTGGAATGTATAGATATGGATGAAGATGGCATTTGTGCCGATTTGGATTGTAATGATAGAGATCCAACCCCTTGTTCAGAAGGACTCATCTTTCCAAACCCAGCGCGTGATAGAGTAGTAATCAATCTGACTGAATTTGAAGATAAACCGATTACAATTGGCTTATATGATGTGGGAGGTAATCTAATCAATTTTCAATCAGAAGATGATATTACTAGATCCTCTATGACTATGGATTTATCCCAAGTAATTAATGGTGTTTATTGGATTGCGATACGAACTCGGGGTATTCCACTTCGGACAGAGAAATTGATTGTTTCTCGATTGTATTGATTTATACATACCTCGCTTCTCTGCTCTAAACCCGATCTGTTTTACACTCAATTTATTTCTACATCGTTCCTAAGGGGAGAAATGTCCATGAAGAAGGGGAAAATGTACTACTATTTAAGGGTATATTGGTTGTAAATTTGCAGTAAAATTTATCGAACCAATTTACAACTTTTATTATGAAAATTAATACGTTTAAATTACTAGCCTCTATAGTTTTTGTTGGTCTATTTGCTTTTGTTTATTCTTGTAAAAGTGAAGTTAGCCAAGTTAAAAACGATAAGTCTACTGTTGAGAATGTAAAACCTGTTGAAACTGTAAAATCTAGTGTTGAAAATGTAAAGCTCGAACAAATAACAGGAGCTTTTTCAACAACCTCTTTAGTTTTAGCTCCAGGACAATACCAATTTGAAATTGCGAATAACGATGTGGATCATGAAGTAGGCTTTGTACTAGTACCAAAAGGGAAGTACGAAGCAGCAGACCATATAAAGGCGGCTTATGTGAAAGCACCAGTAGCACAAGGTACTAGTTCTATGACAAATGTAGTGGACTTAGCGGCAGGGGAATATGAATATTTCTGTCCGTTGAATCCGACCCCTAAGTATTCTTTGATGGTTTCAGACGAGATTGAAAACGTAAAACTAACTCAAATGGTAGGTAAGTTTACTAAAGAGAACTTAACACTTGACGCAGGGCAATACCAATTTGAAATTGCGAATAATGATGTGGATCATGAAGTAGGCTTTGTATTAGTACCAAAAGGGAAGTACGATCCAGCTAACCATATCAAAGCGGCTTATGTAAAAGCTCCAGTAGCAAAAGGTACTAGCTCTATGACAAACGTTGTGAACTTAGCAGCAGGTGAGTATGAATACTTCTGCCCGTTAAATCCTACCCCTAAGTATTCTTTGACCGTCAAAGACAAGATTGATAACGTAAAACTAACTCAAATGGTAGGTAAGTTTACTAAAGAGAATCTAACACTTGACGCAGGAAAATATCAATTTGAAATTGCGAATAGTGATGTGGATCATGAAGTAGGCTTTGTATTAGTACCAAAAGGGAAGTACGATCCAGCTAACCATATCAAAGCGGCTTATGTAAAAGCTCCAGTAGCAAAAGGTACTAGCTCTATGACGAGCGTAGTAGATTTAGCACCGGGCGAATATGAATATTTCTGCCCATTAAATCCAACTCCTAAATATTCTTTAACGGTTAATTAACTCGCATGGCAATCGCATAAAAATTCTTTTTACCGAATTTTACTGATTATCGGTTATTTGAGCAACCCCCGACCCCTAAAGGGGGGTACTTTAGAAATATTGATCTGAAGTGCTCCCCTTTAGGGGTCGGGGGTTGCCCAGAGATAGTAATAATCTACAAAATTCGTAGCTTAGTTTTTTATGCGATTGCCTTAACAATTTATTTATTATTTACACTAGTTGATAAAGGCTCTTCAAACTCCACAATTTTGACCTCTGTCCTCCGATTTAGTTGATGCTCTTCTTCGGTACATTCTATACCGTCTTTACAATGATTAGCTAGACGTGTTTCACCAAAACCAAGAGCGTGATGGATACGAGCAGCAGTAATTCCATTATCCACTAAATAATTTTTTGCTGACTTTGCTCTTGCTCTTGACAACCATCTATTATAATCGACTTTACCTCGACTATCTGTGTGTGCAAATAAACTAATTTCCATAGTAGGATGTTGATTCAATAAGGCAACTAGAAAATCTAATTCATAGGCTGCATCACTTCTGATATCTGATTTATCAAAATCATAGTAGATATTATTTAAGGTAAGGATTTGACCCACTTCATAAGAACCTGTAGCATCTCCTGTAAAATATTGATTTACATATTCCTCTGATAGTGGACTATTGGTATTGAGGACATCAATTTCTAAAGCTATCGTTTTTTCAATGATATGTTCTAAAGAGCAAGGCGAATTTTGGGTAGATAGAGTAGAATAGTTTTCTTTAAAATTAGTTTTGTTTATTGTAATATCATAGGCGCAATCACAAGCTAGACACTGTTCAAATTTCCCATTTCCATCTGTTACCATTGTGTAAGTTTCTCCAGTGCAATGATTCAATATATCAACGGTAACTCCTGAGATACTTGTACCAAAATTTTTATTAATTACTTTTCCTTGTAAAGGAATGCAGGATCTTTTTTCTAGATATATACAAGTTTCTTTTTGAGTAATTTCTATACCTGTTAATTGTAATTGGGTAGGAGCATATGCCTCTTTTTCTGCAAAGATGGCATAGGTCTGCTGAGGTGTATAAAAATAATCAAAGCTTCCTTCATTATTAGTAACTAAAGAAGCATCTGCTCTTAGTATTCCACCTGATACCTGAACACTATAATTACCGTTTAAGGTAGATTGGATGATGGAAGTAGGTAGTTGACTGTCTTCTTGGTAAGCCATCCAATTATCAGCTATTTTTAAGATAGCTACTTTAGTAGCTGCTAATGGCTTTTGTGTAGTTGCCTCACAAACACTTAATGTATGAGTAGTGGAAGCTTCAAATGAATTATTAGGATTGGGATCAAAAAGATTATCTTCTTCTTTATTTGATTTTTTCCAACTATATATATCGTCTGCTCCTAAACTACCTTTTCGATTCGATGATAGGTAACCACTTTGTTCTGTTGCATTGATATAAAATCCGAAGTCATCTTTTTTGGAATTGAAAGGCTTACCAATATTTTTTCTATCAATCCAAGATAGTTCATCTGCCTCCTTGGCTTTTTCTACAACATAAATATCTAAACCTCCTAAGCCTATATGACCATCAGATGCGAAGAAGAGTTTATCTAAGTCAGAAATAAAAGGAAACAATTCGTTACCTGCGGTATTTACCGTCGGTCCTAAATTAGTAGGAATTCCCCAAGTATTGCCTGCACGCTCCACTACATATATATCCATTCCTCCAAATCCACCTGGTCGTGAAGAAGAAAAATAAAGCCGTTGACCATTACTGGATAGCGTAGGGTGGCAGGAAGAGAAAGCCTCCTCTTTCTCGAATAGTTTTGTGGGTGCTTTCCATTCATTACTTTTTTTCTTAGCGACAAATATTTCTAGATTTTTCACGTCTTTATTAGCTGATGAGGTAGTGTTTCTCGTAAAAATCATTTCATTGCGAATAGGATCAAAAGTAGCTACTCCATCATGAAATTCTCCATTGACATCTCCTTCTAAAGGAATTGGAGCGGAAAACGAAGTTCCGTTTTTTTCTGTAAAATATAAATCAGAGTAATTACTATTGGTCCATTGATCGACTAAGTTATTTTTGCCTTCTCGCATAGAGGTGAAAACCAATCCATTTTTATAAGGAATTGGACTAAAGTCATGTTTGTCTGAATTCAGGCTAATTAAGTTTTCTACTTTTATATGTTGATGCTTTTCAATTTTATCTAGGTCTTTGCAATCTTCAATGAAACTTCGTTGGGTATCTCCCATTTGTTCTTGATAAGCTTTGTACCAGCGAATGGCATCTTCACATTTATCATTACTTTGTAGCACTTGTGCATAGTTCAGAATAGTACTAGGATTCGTCGCTTCCTGAATGATCTGTGCATACCAATATTCAGCCGTCTCAAATTGACTATTCAATCGAAAACTATTTGCTAGTTTTTCTTTGATTTCGTAGGTTAATTCTGATTCGTCTAGATTTTGATATTCTGCTGCTGCGGAGGAATAACCGAAGTTATCATATAATTCATTCCCTTTCTTATCTTGTGCCAATAGTGGGAAGCAAGCATTTATTAAAAAAATTAGAGGGATAATATATTTCATAAGATTTTTTTTATTTCTAAGGTTCATCATCTTGATACTCGGCAACAAGTATGTTTAATATTTTTCTTTAGAGGTAGTGATTTTGTTAGACCTTTTTTCAAAAAGCCTAACAAAATCACTACCTTTAAAGAACTATTAAAAGCAAAGATTCTGCATCTCTGCGCCTCTGTGTTCAATACTTTAATATTTTAAAAGAAACGAATATTATCTACCTTATTTCCATTCTTACTTTTACCTAAAGTATATTCAATCATCACTTCAAAACTTCCTTTGGTAATTGCATTCAATTCTGCTAAAGTATAATCTATCCCAACAGCTACTTTTAATTGATCTTTAATAGGTACTTGTACAAACATAGTTGCAGATTCCTCTAGTCGATAACTTGCTCCAATCCAAAAAGATTTCAGAAATAATACACTGAGATTAAAATCTACTTCTACAGGTACATTGGGAATATAACTTATTGCAATAGAAGGCCGAATATGGATATTATCATTAACTGGAAATACCATCCCTCCCATTAAATAATAAGTTCTTATCGAATTTAACTCTCTGAAATTATTATAGATCGCATCTGTCGTCAAAGCATTTCGTAATAACTGTGGAACGGATAAACCTACATAGAATTTTGGCCCTTCATAATAAATGCCTAATCCAAAATTAACGGCAGAATTAGAGGCAGCTCCAAATGGTATAGCATTATCTATTTGATCTACTAAATCCGCTTTCGTCCAATCAAATCTTGCATACTCTAATTGGGCATTTAACCCAATGCTCACCCGATGCTCGTTTTTTAAATTGATTCTATAAGCATAAGCGGCATTGGTATATACCGTATTGAAAATTCCGATCTCATCAGTAGTAATAGATAAACCGACACCATTTCGGTTTCCAGCGATGGGCATATGTGCAAAGGCCGTTATACTTCTAGGTGCGCCATAAACCCCTTGCCATTGATGTCTATAGTGTGCTCCTGCTGTTAGTGCATTAGTGCTACCTGCATAAGCTGGATTGAACTGTAATTTATTAAATACAAATAAACTATAGTTGGTGTTATTTTGAGCTAATCCTAAACTACTAAATAATAGAATAATGTAAAATATATATCGTATTCTCATAGTGTTTTTTTAGAGGTCAGAAGTCAGATCGCTTCGCTGTCAGACCGCCTACGGCTGTCAGAAACGTCACGTTGTCAACATCATAAGTCTGACCTCTGACAATGAAATGGTCTGACTTCTGACCTCTTAAATTTAGTTATCTAAATATTGTTATAAATCCCTGCAAGGGTTCTCCTTGCTCGGATAATTGGAGGATATAAAAATAAGTACCAGCTGGTAAATCTTGACCTTGATAAGTCCCTGCCCAATCATTTCGATAAGGAGCAGCAGTATATACTTCATCCCCCCATCTATTAAATATACTAAGTTGATTATCTGGAAAATCATCTATACATGCTACCGTAAAAATATCGTTGTTTCCATCTTCATTTGGCGAAATAACGTTTGGTATGAAACAAGCACCAGATCCTTCGACCCCATTGACAACTAAATTTACATCTGTAGTATCACATAGATTTTCACAATTGGAATTGCATATGATATAGCTAAAATCATCCCGACCAAAATAATTATTGACTGGTCGATACATATAGGTGCCATCTCCATTTTCTATAAGATTTCCAAAATTTGGAAATTTGACAATGATTATATTAAAGGATCCTTCAGGATTTAATTGATCATTTTCAAGAATATCTATGGCAATACTATCATTTACATTAATCACATATTCATCTGGGTTTGCGAATAAATCAGACTCTCTTGAAATGTGAATGGTATCTGTAGAAAAATCTTTACAAGCCCCATTAGACAAAGACCAAATAAACGTATTATCTCCTGATGGAATGCCCTCTACAAATGTAGAAGCATTTGTTGCTGCTGCAATTCTGATTGGATTGATAGGGGGGACTCCAGTGTTATCTAGATTAGGTAGGTAACTCCACTGACCAGTACTAAGCCCTGGTAATTCTGCATCTAAATTAGTTTGATTTTCACCACATAAAAATAGTATGTCTTCTTGAATAATGGCATACTCTTCAGGAATGTCATTAACATTAATGATTATTTCATCTGATTCAAAATCTTGACAATCTGCTTGAGAAATGACCCACTTAAAACTATAAGAATTTCCAGCTTCTAATCCAATAATTGATGTTTGGCTATTTGTTGGACTTCCTATCTGTACGCCTTGCTGAGCTTGTGCTGTAGATTGAGTCCATCTGCCCGTAGATTCTGTTATAGAAGTGGCACTAAGTATAGTGGTATACTCTTCACATAGGTCTTGATCTACTCCTGCTATCGCTTGATCACTAGTTATATTTCCAAGAAATATGCTGACGGTATCCATATCTTGAACAGCACAGATTTCGTCTTTTACGGTCCAAATAAAGTGATTGACTCCTTGTTGTAATTGGGTAACTTCGGTAGTAGCCAAATTTGAATTTGTAAAACTACCTCCTTCAATAGTGGTCCAGTTTCCTTGTCCAAAAGTCGGTGGATTCGCAGCTAAGGTTACTTTTGAAGTTGTACAGAATTCTTGATCTTCTCCTGCATTGGCTTGTAATCCTGTAGGATTATTTACTTGCACTGACATCGAAGGAGAGGGTTCAGAGGTGCATCCGTCTATTGTGACTTTTACATAATAGTCATCATTAAATAGGGCAGGTACATTCGTAAAAGACCTTAATGGATTATCGGTAGAACCTATTAGTATATCTGATGAATTAAACCAGTCGAATCGAACATCTATTCCATTTTCTACAATACTGTTTACTTGAAACTCTAATTCATCTCCGATACAAATTGGGCCACTATTAATAGCGGAAGGTTGGGCAGGTTTAGGATTGACTATTACCGTTATTGGATTAGTCATGACTTCTTGACATCCCTCCATTTCGACTATTGCAAAATAATCGCCTTCATGTATTTTTTCTAAGGATTCGACTATAGGATTATGAGCAGAGGATGTAAAACCAGCAGGTCCAAACCAGCGGTAACTGGCATTTGGAAAGAATGGTAAAGAGAGCTGTAAAACCTCTCCATAGCATCCTGGCTTAGTCTCTGTAGTATTGCTTGATATGGTCAAATCTGTATTTACATCAAATACTAAAACTGGAACTTGATTTGAAAAGTTTGAGGTACATTTTTCATTTACTACTTTTAATAGATAAGTTCCAGAATTATCAGACCTTGCATTTTCTATGATATAATTTGGGAGATCAGTTGTGGCTACTAATGTAGGAGTTTCTGTACCTTTTTGTAAATACCATTCATAGCCAATAGTAGTTACGGCGGTACTTCTTGCTTCTAAGAATAGGGTAGAACCAGCGCAAACTGCAGTTTGTTCTACTGCAAGTGCTGGTGCAACAATACCTGGTATCACATTGACCAATACAGAATTAGTCTCAGACATACAACCATTTGGCCTTGCTATTTGTAGGGAATAACTGCCTGCTTGATTAATATTAATAGAAGGTAAAGTAAGGTTAAAACTATCGGTCGTACTTTCTTCCGTATAGTTAAATCCATTCGGACCAGTCCAAGTGTAACGGATCAATTCTCCTATAGGATTTTTGTTTTGCGCAGTTAGGAATATACTTTCTCCTTCGCAATAGGTTTCAGATTTGGTGATGTTTGTTATTTCTGGAATTGTTTCAATTAACACCTCTGTTTGTTGAATTTGCTCATTGGAGCAACCATCTTTGGTCACTATTAAAGTATAGGTAGTCGCCTCATTAATGGCACTAATCGTAGTGCTATTTTCTGTAGCAATTAGCTCCTCGTTTTCATTATACCATTCGTAATTATAGCCATCTAAGTTGGTAGCAAATAGGGTAGCGTCCATTCCTAAACATATAGGGCCACTATTTCCAATTTGGACCATTGATTGCTCCGTAGATTCAATTTCAAAAGGAAGCGAAGAAATAGCCGCACAACCATCAACTGTTATAGCTACTTGGTAGGGACCATTGTCTGCGGCTGTATTACTTAAATTTAGTTGAGCCGAGGTTCCTATAATTACTCCATCCCTATCGGTCCAACTATAATTTGCTTCTGTAATCTCATTTTCCACCATTAATTGAATGTCTGTTTCACACTCATTACTAATCACTTGTATAATCGGCTCCTCAGGAGCGGAAATGATCGTATTGATTAATAGATCTGCTGAAGATTCACAACCAGATTCATTGCTGATTTTTAAAGTATACAATCCATTGTTTTCTGGAGTTGGATTTAGGATAGTAGCTTCTAAAGCTCCAGCGTTAAACCCATTTGGGCCAGTCCATGCATATTTAAAATTATCAGATTCTACGGATAGGTTAGCAATTAATTGCATTTCTTCCGCCCCGCAACTACTACTTAATTGGAAATCTAATTCCAGATCTATTGCTTCTATGACATCCGTAAAATAAGGATCAGATGTTAAGGTGCAACCATCTATTTGTACGACTAATTCGTATTCGATCCCATCTGTTTGAAGTGGACCAGCCACTAATACTGGACCATTTTCATTTTCTAATTGGTTGCCATTTTCTAACCAAATATAACTCACAGAGGTACCAGTATATATAGGAGCTGTAAGTGTAATAAATCCACCAGCACAAATCAAACCACTAGGTTGTAGTATTGGTTCTGGAAATCCATTTTGAATATTATCAACAATGTTGGTTGCCACTACTATAGAACAACCTTGAGTATTACTTATCAGTACTTCATAAATACCGTTATTGTCAGTTGTTGCATTGGTAATAATTGGGTTCATCAAATTAGAAGAAAAACCATTCGGCCCTGTCCATTGATAGACTAAATTAGTGCCTGTGGCATTGGCAAATAATTCTAAATTCGCAGCAGCACAGTTTTCTGTCTTTTCATATTTAGCTTCAGGCGTAGCTATTATAGCATCAAAAGTTTCTAAATAAAAAGTATCCGATTGTGCTATACATGTTCCTGAATTAGTATTTAATAGATAAGCCCCAATATATTGCTCATTGGCTGCTGGCAAGCGGATGGTACTAGTCGTTAAAGAGACTATGCCTTCCTCATTAGGTACACTCCATTCATAACTCACCTCTCTTCCATCGTAATTCGTAACACTTAATTCTAATTGTTCTCCATCGCACGTGCTTCCAGTTAATGCTAGGATTGGCTTGGGTAAATTGTCTATAATATCTACTTCCGTTGAAGCATCAGCCAAACAGTCGTTTTGGTCAGTCACCAATATAGTATAGGTGCCTGCATTTACTTCACTGGCATTTATGATCGTTGGATTAGGATTAGCAGAGAAGAAATTATTAGGTCCTACCCATTCGATTTCATAAGGTGTTTGACCTCCTTCTATAATTGTTTCTATGGCTATATTTTCTGTACCTGAACTACAAAATAATTGGAAAGCACTATCTAGACTAAGCCTTGGTTTTTCAAATATAATAGGCGCAAATACATTTGAATTTAATAGACAGTTTTCTAATGATATTGAAAAACTAAAACTATCTCTCAATTGCGCATCATCAATAAATAACTGATTAGTAAATTCACCTTCAACAATTTCTCCATTCTTATACCAAGTAAAACCTGATTCACTACCTTCATAGGAAGGAGCCTGTAAGAGAATATTTCCATTTTCACATACAGGACCTTCTGCTGAAGTAATAATTGGTTTTGTTATGGATGAAGTAACTTCGGTTACTTGAATACTGCTAGTCGTTTGACAAGCATTATTATCCGTTAGTACTAAAATATATTGGCCATTGTTAGCTATAGTTGCTGACTGAATAGTATCAATAGCCATGAAAGATGTGTAATTATTTGGACCAGTCCATTCTATTTGTAAATTACTGATAGAATCTGTTGCTATATTGGCGTTTAAAATAAGGGTGTTTTCTTCACAAGTTCCATCGTTTTGGAGTTCGACTGTTGGAAGATTGTTCTGTTTTATATCTGGATGAATATGTATCGTCTTTCTGGCTATACTAATAGATTCACATACTTCCGAAATCACAGCTAATTGATAAGTTGTGCTTTCTGTTAGGTCGACTATATTAATATTTTGCTCTCTTGAAAAAGCAATAAAATTATCTGTTGTGCTCCACTCATACCTAGCATTACTTGCAAAAGGTGCGGATAGCTGAAATGAATTATTTGCACAGAGCGTATCTGTGTTTTTATCTATACTGATAAAAATTTCTGGCAGATTAATAATCTCTACTGGCACTAAATTGGACAAAGGAGAGGAACAGATGCCAGATCGAACCTTCATGCTAAATGGGGAAATAGTTAAGGGAGAAATAGGCAGACTTACTTGTTTGCTAATAGTAGTAGCGATGGTATCTCCTCTGCCATTAAACCATACATATTCTAATGTCGTATTTTGATTTTCAATACTAAGAGGAGAAGGGTCTGTTTGAACAAAGAGATAAATGGAATCATTTCCACAAGCACTATTTGCACCTATAATACTAGGAGCAGTAATGTCTTGATTACATAAGGTATCAGGAACAGGGAATATTATTAAATTAACCGTTGCTCTATCGCAGGCTTGTGGTGTTCCATTATCGCATACCTCATATATGAAGTTGTCTGGACCATTATAATCCTTAATTGGTTGGTATTCAAAATCACCGTTTTCTTGTAGAATCACATTCCCTTTTGAAGGCAAGGTAATGGGCGCTATTTGTAAGAATTTATCATCTTCTTCTGGGTCAACATCATTCGCCAATACATTTCCTCTAATCACTTGATCTTCTAATCCGCTCGCTGCATCATTAGTAGCATAAATAGTATTTCCAGTATTAGGTAAGATATCAATTTGTACGAATACTGTTTCACATAAAGTTGGTTCTTGAAAATTACAGATCTCATAGGTGAAAGTCTCTGTACCAATTTTATCTAAAGCAGGGATAAAAAAGAATGTACCGATAGTAGATATTTCTAATACCCCTTCCTCAGGTGGCGTAATAGGTGTTGTATTGATTCTTATAGTCGCTCCATCAGGTGCTATATCATTTCCTATGATGTCTCCACTTATGGGCGTATTAACTGGTGTTTGAAAATAATCATTGACTCCTATTGGAGGTCGAGAATTATTATCTTCCGTTCCTATAACTTCTATAATTACACAGGCCGTATCACATAAAGAAGGAATACCATTATCACACACTTCGTAAGAAAATTTATCCTCTCCTAAGTATAAAAAATTGGGTCGATAAATATATTCTCCATCTGAGGTAATACTAACATCCCCATTTATAGCAGGTGTAATTAAAGTTGTTGTTACAAATATTTCATTCCCTTCAGGGTCAAAATCATTCGTCAATACATTTCCAGTAGTCGTTATATTTTCTAAAGTTAAGTTAATATCATTGGTAGCAATTGGAGGATCATTTGTTGAAAATATCTCGATATATACGGTGGCTGTATCACAGAGAAAAGGCATAATTGCTTCACATAGACTATAAGTAAAAGAGTCTATACCATTTTCATATAACAATGGAGTATAGGTGTATTGTCCACTGGTATCTAGGCTTACTGTTCCTTTGCTTGGTGTAGTTATTAATTGAGTAATTACAGGATGTCCATTAGGATCTAAATCATTCGATAAGACACTACTTGTAATAGGCACTCCTTCCTGTGTTACTATATTATCATCTATAGCGATCGGTGCATCGTTAAAGATTTCAATTGTAACTAAAGCGGTATCACATAATACTGGAGTGCCATTATCACATAGTACATAAATGAAAGAATCTAGCCCAACATATCCCTCTGTTGGAGTATATATTATTTCGGAATCGGTATTTGTTGAATCCGTCGTAATGATTTCTAGAGTACCATTTTCAGGAGAATTATCAGGAAGAATTGTTATGTCTAATATCCCTGATTCGAGATCGATATCATTGGATAAAATGGAAATAATTACTGGTGTATTGAGTTCAGTTTCTACGCTGTCATCTTCTGCAATAGGGCGAGTATTACCCACTTCAATTAATACCAATGCAGTATCACATAAATTGGGAATGCCATCATCACAGATGATATACATTATAGAATCTGTACCTGTGAATCCTGGTATTGGAGTAAAGATTAAAACGGTATCATTTATTGTTACTGATCCATTATCTGGCAGGGAAGTACTATCAATACTAACAGTGAGGATGCCACCATCTGGATCAATGTCATTAATTAATACATCAATAATTATTTGGGAATCTAAAATAATGAATACCGTGTCATTTACTGCAATTGGTAAATTATTATCTATAGCTACAAATACTATAGCAGTATCACATAAGATAGGAGTATCGTCATCACAAACAATATAATTGAATTGATCTATTCCGCTAAAATTTATAAAAGGGGTATAGATAATATCATTACCATCTAGTGTTATTTCACCGTTGCTTGGTAAGTTGTTATGGTCTATAAGTGTACTCAAAATACCATTTTCAGGATCAGTATCATTATTTTGTACGTCTATAATTATACTATTATTTATAGTAGTATTCACCGTATCATTTTGGGCATTAGGAGACGAATTTTCAACAACTACGGTTACTGTGGCTCCACTACATTCCATTGGTACTCCATCATCGCATACGATATAATCGAATCGGTCAATGCCTGTAAAGTTATGATTTGGTGTATATATTAAATCATTTCCATTGACGATCACTTGGCCATTCAGCGGCAACCTTAAAGAATCTAATAAGGTAGTTAAATTGTTGCCTCCAATATCTTGGTCATTATCTTGAACCGCAATAACAATAGAAGTATTCGCAGGAACTGTAGCCATATCATCCATTGCATCAGGTGGAATATTGCCTACT
>CAYOBX010000020.1:22386-25222 GCA_964402245.1 uncultured Saprospiraceae bacterium
ATTCGCAGGAACTGTAGCCATATCATCCATTGCATCAGGTGGAATATTGCCTACTTCAATATAGACCAAAGCAGTATCGCATAAATTGGGAATGCCACCATCACAGATGATATACATTATAGAATCTGTACCTGTGAATCCTGGTATTGGAGTAAAGATTAAAACGGTATCATTTATTGTTACTGATCCATTATCTGGCAGGGAAGTACTATCAATACTAACAGTGAGGATGCCACCATCTGGATCAATGTCATTAATTAATACATCAATAATTATTTGGGAATCTAAAATAATGAATACCGTGTCATTTACTGCAATTGGTAAATTATTATCTATAGCTACAAATACTATAGCAGTATCACATAAGATAGGAGTATCGTCATCACAAACAATATAATTGAATTGATCTATTCCGCTAAAATTTATAAAAGGGGTATAGATAATATCATTACCATCTAGTGTTATTTCACCGTTGCTTGGTAAGTTGTTATGGTCTATAAGTGTACTCAAAATACCATTTTCAGGATCAGTATCATTATTTTGTACGTCTATAATTATACTATTATTTATAGTAGTATTCACCGTATCATTTTGGGCATTAGGAGACGAATTTTCAACAACTACGGTTACTGTGGCTCCACTACATTCCATTGGTACTCCATCATCGCATACGATATAATCGAATCGGTCAATGCCTGTAAAGTTATGATTTGGTGTATATATTAAATCATTTCCATTGACGATCACTTGGCCATTCAGCGGCAACCTTAAAGAATCTAATAAGGTAGTTAAATTGTTGCCTCCAATATCTTGGTCATTATCTTGAACCGCAATAACAATAGAAGTATTCGCAGGAACTGTAGCCATATCATCCATTGCATCAGGTGGAATATTGCCTACTCCAATATAGACCAAAGCAGTATCGCATAAATTGGGAATGCCATCATCACAGATGATGTATCCAATAGAATCAATACCCGTAAAATCTGGTGCTGGTGTGAAAATGATTTCGTTTTCATCAATTATCACAGTTCCATTAGTAGGCAACAAAGTGCTATCAATACTTACTGTCAGCACACCATTATCTGGATCAATATCATTGGATAATACATCAATAGTTGCTATGTCATTAGAAGTAATTATTAGTGAATCTGTTACGGCAATAGGATGACTATTTCCTACATATACAAGAACCATAGCGGTATCACATAAGATAGGATTGCCATCATCGCATACTATATAATTGAATTGGTCATCTCCATTAAAACCAACTATCGGTGTGTATATAATGGAACTTCCATCAATGGTAATCGCCCCATTGGTCGGTAAATGACTACTATCTATTGTAACATTTAAATTATCATTTTCATTATCCAAATCATTCAATAGTACTTCAATGTTTATAGCATTATTTATTGTAGTATTGATGGTGTCATTTATTGCAATTGGTGGGCTGTTTGTGACAGAAACGGTGACGGTGGCTTCGCTACATTTTGTCGGATTGCCATCATCACATATGATATAATCAAAGCGATCAATACCCGTAAAATTAGGATCTGGTATATATATAATATCTTGCCCTTCGATACGAACTACCCCATTTAAGGGTAGATTTAAAGAATCAAGAGTCGTACTTAAAACCCCTCCCTCTGGATCTTCATCATTTTCTTGAACTGGAATAAGAATAGGAGTGTTGGCATTGGTTGTTGCCATATCATTATTTGCGATAGGGGCTTGATGGTCTATTGTAATAGTCACCGTGGCCGTATCACAAAGAGATGGATGGTTATTATCACATATAATATATTGGAAGCTATCAGTGCCTATGTAGTCTGTATCTGGAGTATAGATGATGGCTAGTTTAAGAATGGATAAAGTACCATGACCAGGCATGGATGTAGAATCTAATAAAGTAGTGAGTTCATCTCCATTAGGATCTCTGTCATTAGTTTGTACATGAATGGTTTGGGGGGTATTGAAGGAAGTAATCTCGAAATCATCTTCTGCAATTGGCTTGGTATTGCATTCTTCGATAAATATATCTATACAAGAATTGCTACTAGTTCCACATGTATTTTTTGCAATAACACAAATGTTGTTTGCACCCAACGTGGCATTACTCCAATCTATAATGATGGTGGTATCTGATACTTTTTTATAGATAAAGGCACCTGTAGGCAAAGACCAAATATAATCTGTGGCCTTGTCGGAAGTATTTACACTAAAAGTATCTCTTGAGGTAGACGTACAAATAGTATCAGCAAGAATTAGCTCTTGCTCTAAACTAGCTCTATTTTGAGAATAGGTAACGAAATTACTGAATATTGGATTAGTATTATTTTGGAGGTCTATAGTACTGCCAAACATTAGACTAGACCAGGTTATCAGCGTGAAAATTAAAGTAGCTTCTCTCACAGTGTTCATGGGTTTTTTAATATAAAACATGGTCTTATTCAGTAAACTAAATAAGACACCTTTAATGATTAAGCGTATTTTATTAATGATTCTGTTAGAAAATTGAATAGTAGTTTCCTACACAATTTTCTTTTACTAATTGATATAGTAAATTGAGGGGGGATGATGAACAAGAAATGTTGTTCCTTGTATGTATTTAGAGAGAATTGAATTTAAATTGAAGCAATAATAAAAAACTAACTATAATATTGTGTATAGGTTTTAACTGATTTGTGACATTATAAATGGAGTTGCTGAAAACGCAAACACATTGTTGTGAATTTTTGTCGAGCTATATATTTTTGTTTTTACATCTGAAATATTTAAGTTTGAAGTTTGGAAATCATTTGTTTGACCTACTTAGTAACGACGAAAGAATAAA
>CAYOBX010000021.1:0-24904 GCA_964402245.1 uncultured Saprospiraceae bacterium
GACTGAAAAATAATTAGAACCAGATTGCCCAACTTATTCTTTCGTCGTTACTTAGACATTTAAAAAAACAAATGTGTTATAAAGAAATATTTCATATAAAATTCTCGTAATCAACAGGGTACAACTTTAACATTAAAAACACAGAACTAATAATCTAATTATCAGTATACAACTAAATACAATAGATATACATTCCAATACTGAGCTACAAATAACATATTTAATCAATTTGTTAATGTAAAGTGAAAAAAACACCCGGTTAGTTTTTTTTCCGTCTAAAAGAAAACTAACTCGTAAGAGATCCCCCGTGACATTTGTGAACTATCCAAAATCCATTGAATTATTAGACAATGAAAAAGCACTTTCTATTAACGCTTTTTACATTCTTTTTTGCAACAATTTGGCTTTCAGGACAAACATTAAAACAGTATGAGAAAGCTGTAGATCAGGCATTTGCAAAAAAAGATTATTATGCAGCACTCTATTACTTGGATATTGTTCAAGAAATAGATAGTTCTATCATCGACTTACAGTACAAACAAGCTGAGGCCGCAAGGAACTTTAATGCATATTTACTCGCAGAAAAGCGATACCAACAGGTTTTATCTAGCAAACAATCCAAAGATTTTCCTCTCTCTTCTTTATGGCTGGCTTACACTCAAAAAAGCCTAGGAAAATACCAAGAAGCTTCCTCTAATTTCCAATTTTATATAGATAGCATAGCAGTTGCCAATGATCCCCATATCGAAGCCGCTAAAATGGAGATCGAATCTTGCCAATGGGCAATCTCTGTACAGGATAAATTAGATCCAGATGTATCTATTCAACAATTAGGTACAGAAATCAATACACAATACTCCGAATTTGGGCCATTTGAAAAAGATGATAAATTGTATTTTTCTTCTTTGCGATTCGCAGAAGGAAAAACTAATAACGCTCCTCCTAAATTGTATTCAAAAGTTATTGAATCCACTCAAAATGCCCCTACTAATATAGTAAATCTAAACACTGAAAAGGAAAAACATTCTGCCCATACTGCTTTCTCCAAAACGGGAGATCGAATGTACTATAACCTTTGTGAGTATACAGATGGAAACCTCATAAATTGTGCATTATATTATAAGGATGTATTGGAAGGTAATACTTATGGACCTGGTCAGAAATTACCCGATACCATTAATATAGAAGGATATACAGCAACCCAACCTAGCATTGGCTATAATAAAGAATCAAAAAAAGAAACGCTATATTTTGTTTCTGATCGGCCAGGAGGTAAGGGAGGATTAGATATTTGGTATGCAGATATAGGAGACGAAGGGCAGTTAGGAAATCCTGTTAATTTTGAACTAGTTAATACAGATAAAGATGAAGCCTCTCCTTATTTTCATACCAATACAAGAATGTTCTTTTTTAGTTCTAAAGGCAGGCAAAATTTAGGAGGATTCGATCTCTTTCAAGTATATATTGATGATGGGGTTACTTGGGAAGAAGTAGAGCATATAGGAATGCCATTAAGCACTAGTTACGACGATTTGTACTTTACCTTGACTGATTATGGGGATGAGGGCTATTTTGCTTCCAATAGAGAAGGGTCTATCATTCTCGAAAAAGAAGTATCCGCTTGCTGTAATGATATATTCAAAATAAAATTAGAATCTTTTCCAGTAGATTTAACGGCCATTACTTTCAATTCGGAAATGGATTATCCCTTAACAGATGTAGGGGTAACTTTATATGACCTTTCCTCTGGAGTGCCTGTAGAAATGCCTTTCAAACGCTTACCAAATGGGCATAAACACTACTACCGTGTGAAGAGTGGAAAAGAATATATGATCATTGGTCAAAGAGATAATTTCTTCCCTGACACGATTCGTTTTAATACAAATGAAATAGACCCCGGGGACAAATTGACTCAAAAACTAAATCTTTCTCCATTAGGCTTGAATGTGATCGCCTATGATAAAATTGATAAGTATTACAAGAAGAAAGAACCACTCAAAAAAGTAGAGGTTCGCTTATGGGAATTAGATGATGATGATAACAAAATAAGAGAGGTAGCATCCGCTAGTTCCGATCTCTACGATTATCGACTAGAGACAGGGAAAAAATATAGGATCATTGCGGATAAAATTGGCTACCAAGCAGATAGCTTAGATTTTGATACGCATACATGGGTAGGTGGACCTATATTGTTAAAAGAAATATACCTAGAACAAGATCCACCAGAAGATTTTGATATAGCAGCTTTCCCTACTTTCTCTTTATTTTTTGATAATGATAGTCCAGATCCACGAACATTAGACACTTTAACAAGAAAAACATATCCGATTACACTTGAAGAATACGAGCGTCAAAAAGCTTTATACAAAAAAGGCTATACGCGTGGTTTAACAGGAGAGCGTAGAATAATGGCAGAAGCTGAAATAGAACAATTCTTTGAGTCAGAGGTAAAGAAAAGTTATACGCAATTTGATGAATTCACCCAAGCAGTATTAGAAAGATTACGATTGGGAATGGGCTATGAAATTAAGGTAATTGCCTATTCTAGTCCCTTGGCTCCTGAACGATATAATTTAAATCTAAGTAAGCGTCGAATCAGTAGTATGGAAAATTACTACCGATCCTATAATAATGGCGAGATGGCTAAGTATGTAGATAATGGCGCTATACAATTTACCATGATTTCTCATGGAGAAAGATTAGCCCCAAGCTCTGTTAGTGATAATCCTAGAGATCGAAAAAATTCTGTCTTTAGTCCAACTGCGGCAAGAGAAAGAAGGGTGGTAATTATAGGCGTTGGAGAAAAAGAATTAGATTCTAGTGTAACGAGAACAGATACAGGGGTGATTTCTAATTAGCTTTTTGCAACTATTCGCCCCCTTCCAAACAAGGCAAGTAAACAATGTTATTTAGTTTCCCATGACATGTACGGGAATGAGCCTTCTTTAAAAGAAGGACCATACCTAAGGAACGACGCAAAAATAAATGAAGGTTCTTGACTGGTTCTTTTTCCTTCTTTCTTCGTTGCAAAAAGCCTTACGTAGCTTGGCTATGTGCGGTTTTTGCGCCTTGAAAGAAGAATAACTGCCTCAAGAATCTGCATTTATTTCTACCTCGTTCCTAAACAGCAATTGTATCCAAAATGACTTGTTTTTTGCGAAATATTTTTCTCGGAATAGGCTTCCTATTCCTACTCCTTCCTACTGTACAAGCGACCCATATTATTGGTGGGGAAATGAATTATACCTGTCTAGGCAACGATCAATACGAAATATCATTAACGGTTTATAGAGATTGTGATTTAGGAGAAGCACTCCTAGATGACACTGCCTATGTAGCGGTATATGATATACAAGGGCTACTCGTAAGCACTATTCCGATGCTCCTCAATGAAATAGATACCGTTACACAAGCAGGGGATTGTTTGCTAGCTCCTGAAAACCTCTGTATAGAAACTACAGTATATAGAGATACGGTAGTTTTGATCCCCAAAACAGGGGGCTATCATATTGCTTATCAACGCTGTTGCAGAAATGCCACGATCCTTAATATTATTGATCCATTGAATACCGGAACTACATATGATATAGTTCTAACAGAAGCTGCCATGTTAGCTTGTAATACTAGTCCTATAATCCAAGCCTGGCCGCCTACTTATATATGTGTCAATCGCCCTTTACTATTTGATCATTCTGCTTTGGATAAAGAAGGAGATTCTTTAGTTTATAAATTATGTACACCGCTAAATGGTGGGATCTCTTTAATTAATCCAAGACCAAGACCTGCTTTCCCACCACCCTATGATCCTATAAAATGGCAAGACCCAACTTATAGCTTAGAAAATTTATTAGGTGGAAAAGCATTAACTATTGATCCAAGTACAGGCATATTGACTGGTACTCCTGCCACTACTGGTCAATTTGTTGTTGGTGTGTGTGTAGAAGAATATAGAGATGGGCAATTAATTTCAGAGACAAAGCGAGATTTTCAGTACAATGTCATTCCTTGTCAAGATATTACTGCCAGTTTTGATCCCCCATTAATTCCTTGTGACAATTTCAATATTGAATTGAAGAATACTAGCTTAGGTGCTACCCATTACCTATGGAAATTCTTAGATGGAGATCGAGTCTTAGGTACGAGTGAAGTAGCTGATCCTAGTTTTACATTTGCACAAGAAGGTAACTATACCATCCGATTAATAGTAGATCAAGGAACTACTTGTGTGGACTCTATGGATCAAACGATTTCTTTAAGCCTAGAAGCAACATCTACCGATTTTACGATTGAGTTAGAAGGCTGTCAAGATAGCCTCTTCCTACAACTAAGCGATCTGAGTAGTCAAATCGGGACAAACCCTATAGAGTGGCGTTGGATCATAAATGGGAATATTGACCAATTCACATCAACGGAACCTAATCCTAGTTTTATTGTAAAAACCACGCAAGTTTTTGACATCTCTCTTGTTGTCAAAACGGAAAATGGTTGTTTTTTAGAAGCGCAAAAACAAACAAAAGTAGTGGTGTTAGAAAATATAGGATCACCTGATACTATCATTACTTGCGAAAATACAGTAGTGGCACTTAATCCTGATTATGATCCTAGTTTAGTATATGATTGGTCTTTTCATCCAGAACTTACTGATCCAACGACACCTAATCCGATAGTTTCTATTGATAAGCCTACTGAGTATATCGTACAAATAAGTGATAGCACCGGTATTTGTCAATTTGAAAAAATAGTACTTATTGATACTATGCCTACTATCCCTATTAATATAAAAACAATAGCTAATTGTGATGGCAAAGGCATTACCTTTTTAACAGAAGAGTCGGGCATTTATACTTGGGAATTTGGCGATGGAACACCTAGCATAGAAAGTAATGGAACCACAATTGAACATACCTATGATGCTTTTGGCAATTATGAGGTAAGCGTACAATATACCCCAATTAATGGATGTGCCAGTACCCAAATACTACCCATTAGTGTGGTATCGGGCATTGAAGCTAATTTTGATTGGAGTGCAGAAAACTGCACAGATACTACCATAGAATTAGTAGTAGAAGATCAAACTAAAACTACCCAAGATCCTATCAATACTTGGCTTTGGGAGTTGAGTGATGGTCGAACGGCTACTGGGCCTACTCCAGTTTTTGAAATTAATGATACAAATGCCCTTCATGTAAAGTTGACCGTAAGTTCTACCAACAATCCTAGCTGTATGGCAAGTATAGAAATAGCCATCCCTACCCTCCTAATTGATCCTTCTACATTACAAGATACCATTGCTGGATGCATTGGGGAATTAATAGCATTAAATCCAAACCCTTCTATTGAATATACCTATGATTGGTCTGATAATGAAGGCATTGATTTAGTGGACCCCAATAATCCAATAGTTACTATTGATGGAAATAAAACTTACTCAGGAATCATCAGTAATGAATTTGGATGTATTGCCACCAAAGTAGTTAATATAGAAACAACTCCAACAATAGAAGTAGAGATTACACCAGATTTTTATTTTTGCGAACCAAGTCTTCAAACAGAATTATTTGCATATAGTGATCAAGCTCAACAGCAATGGTGGTTAAATGCAGCAGGAGATACCATTGGGGTAGAGCCAGAAATAGAAGTCCTAGTATCTCAATCTGAACAATTTTCTGTTATTCTTCAAGATGAACATGGCTGTACTACCACCCAAAATATCAATATATCCACTGCACCCCTTGACTTATCTTTTATACCAGTAGTACAAATTTGTCAAACAGATACCATTCAGTTAGAAGTATTGAATAATACTTTAGATAGACCATTAACTTTTAGTTGGTCTCCAAAGGAATCTATACTTACTGGATCGACAACTAATACTCCAAGGGTATATCCAAGCGAAAATACCACCTATGAATTTATTGCGATAGATGAAAATGGTTGTGAAACAAAAGGAAGTATTCCAGTTTCTATTCATCCAGTAGAAGTAGACATCACTATCGAATCTGATAATAATTTTATTTATTCAGGTGAAACCATCGCCTTAGCGGCAACCGAAGATTCGGAATATACTTATAATTGGACACCAAGTAGCAGTTTGGATAATCCTACAATTGCTAGGCCCATCGCCAGTCCTACAGAAAATACCGAATACCAATTAACAGTAACCAATGAACAAGGCTGTACTGCCTCGGCTAGCATAGGCGTGGAAGTACAGGAAGGGATTTGTGAAGAACCTTATATTTTCTTACCCAATGCCTTTACCCCTGATGGGGATGGGGAAAATGATATACTCTATTTAAGAGGAGCCATTATTAGTACAATGGAATTAATAATCTATGACAGATGGGGGGATGAAATTTTTAGATCATTCAGCCCAGATATAGGTTGGGATGGAACCAAACAAGGAAAAGCACAATCAGCAGGCGTCTTTGGTTATTACCTTTTTGTAGAATGTATTAATGGAGAGGAATTTCGTAAACAAGGAAATGTTAGTCTGCTTAGATAAGAACATTTTGAATTTTCACTTATAACCATTTATTATATATTCAAAACCATTATTGGGCATTTTAAACCCCAAAATATCTTTTTTTAAAGCCTAAAAACAGGAAAATTGCCAAATCACAGCATAAAAGCCCATTTTTTAGAAAAAAAAATTAACATTTATTAATTAATTGTTAAAAATTGTATACTTTTGAAGCAACAACAATTTGTTAAAATCAAGTATTTGCCCAATTTTATTCTTTTCAGCTAATACAAGATTCAGTAAATATGTCATAATAAGATTACTCTAAGAGTAATCCTCAAAATATAACAGTCGGGTGATTTCTTACAAGAGCGAAGCATTTAATAAGCCTTCGCTCTTTTGTCTTTTTATCCTTTTTATTACTTACCATTTTAGTTTCATATATTTATTATTTTATAACATCCCTAGGACTACATCCTAGGCTATGATATGTCACGCTGTTGGAGCGAGCAGATGTCAACTACTTTTTAGCTTTGGATAAACTTGTCAAAGAACGTAAAAAAATAAAAAATGACTAATTTAGAAATTACAAATCTATTCTCTGTAAAAGGAAAAACAGTATTAATAACAGGTGGTTCCAGAGGAATTGGTTTAATGATGGCTTCAACCTTTGTGAAAAATGGTGCCAAAGTATATATTTCTTCTAGAAATGCAGAAGTATGTCAAGCGGTAGAAGCGGAGTTAAATAAGATAGGTACTTGCATCGCCATTCCAGCAGATTTATCAACTAAAGAAGGAATGACACACTTGGTCTCTACCATTAAAGAAAAAGAATCCTCTTTAGATGTATTAATCAATAATGCAGGTGCTAATTGGAGTGCGCCGTTTAAAGATTATCCTGAAATGGGCTATGATAAAATCATGAACATCAATGTAAAGCCCATCTTTTTTCTAACACAAGCATTGTTACCTCTTTTAGAAGCAGCAGCAAGTCTAGAGACGCCTGCCCGCATTATCAATATTGGTTCGATTGATGGAATAAGAGTATCTACCATTGATAATTCAGCATACGGTATGAGTAAAGCCGCTGTCCATCATATCACCAAAATATTATCTGTCAAAATGAAAGGGAAGGGCATTACGGTGAATGCTATCGCCCCTGGTCCATTTCCTAGTAAGATGACTAAATCCATGTTAGATCAAGTACAACCTATGATCGAGAAAGCCAATCCTATGGGTCGAATTGGAAGAGCTGGCGATATGGGGGGAGTTGCCCTTATGTTAGCATCGGATGCTGGTTCGTATTTAAATGGAATTGTAATTCCTGTGGATGGGGGTCTGCACTTGCTGGCAGCTATGTAAAAATATGAGTGTAAAACAAACTGGGGGCAGCAGGAGGTTCTGAAAATTACTTTTTTAGATTCTTGCAATAGCTATTTGCAGCCCGAAATATATTAAAATTTTAAATAACTATTGAAAAATCATTCTTTTTTTAACACCTCTATTTTTCGTAAACTTAGCACCAACTATCCAAAACATACCCTAATAGTCATTGCGCTATTAACGCTATTAATTGGTTCAGGAACTTTACACTTATTTGTGAGAAATGATACCGTCTCTCATTTACCTTCTGAAGGGCCAATAATAAATCAAATTAAGAATATTGAACATTTTTTTGGTGAAAAGCAAATTGTCTTAATTGGGGTAGAAAGTGATTCGATTTATACGACTTCCACTTTAAAAAAAATAACAGATCTCACAGAGGCAGTCAAGTCAGTTAAGTACATCCTACCTGACCAAGTAACTAGTATTGCCACTGTCAATCAAATTAACGATCGAGACTGGGGTTTGGATATTAGTACGTTCTTAGATACCCTACCAACTACATCACAAGCTCTAATTAAATTCAGAGAAGATGTAGAGAATAATCCACTCATTCATGGCAAGTTAATTTCAAAAAATGGCCACTTAGCACTTATTATTGCTAATGTTGGAGAGGGGTATAATCAAGGAGAACTATATCATAAAATAGTAGATATAGTCAGCGAATATGAAGGCCCAGAAAAAATCTATCTGACAGGCGAACCCATCTTATTAGAAGATTTAGATAAGGGAATGTTTTCTGATATTAATACCTTAGTTCCTCTTTCATTAGGATTAATTTTATTTGGTTTTTTCTTTGCATTTCGAACGGTAAAAGGAGTAGTCTTACCTTTTAGTGTAGTTGTAGTGAGTATTATTTGGACAATGGGTGCTATGGGATATTTAGGTTTACCTTTAACCGTAGTATCCAATGCTTTGCCTATTATTATGGTAGCCGTGGCTAGTTCTTATGGCATTCATTTTATGCATGTTTATTATGAAAAAATAGAAAACGGGGGATCTATAAAAGCGGTTGTACGAGATACTATTGACAAAGTAGGCTCCCCAATTTTAATCACAGGACTAACCTCTGCATTAGGATCGGCTAGTTTATTGGTATTTAATATCAAAGCCATGCGAGAGTTTGGAATTATTGCGGCCATAGGAATCCTTTCGGCTACTTTATTGACTTTGTTATTTATTCCAGCAGTTTTAAGTTTGTCGAAAACTGAAAAAAGTTATTTAAACAAAACCCAATATATCATACCTTTTTTAAGACGATTAACCACTTTTGCATTAACAAGAAAGACCTTGCTAATTATTACTTATGTTTTTCTTTTATTGTTGAGTATATGGGGAACTAGTCAAATAAGGGTAGGCGCAGATTTCATTAGTTTTTTTCCTGAAGATGCTCCAAGTAGACTTACAGCGGAGGTATTTAACGACCAACTTAATGGTATTCGAGTGTTGGACATTATGATAGATGGGCAAACCGAAAATCAATTAAAAGATCCTATCCTTTTTCAACAGATCAGCCAATTCCAGCAATATCTTGAAAATCAAGAAGGAGTTGGCACCACCCACGCTTATACCAATGTTGTACAGGAGATCTATGATACATTTGCAGAAAAAGATAAGCGTATTTCTCTCCAGCAACCCAATGCCATCGCCCAATATTTACTACTTTATGAGATGGGAACAGAGGTAGGAGAACTTTACAATCTAGTAGATGATAAATACCAAAGAGCAAAAATTCAAGTATTTCTAACTACCTCAGAACCAGACCATCATACTCAATTGAGTGAACAAATTCAACAAGACTTTCCAAGGTTTTTTCCCGATAATTCCGCACATGTATCATTAGGTGGCGATGTAATGCTTTGGGTAGCCATTATCAAATGGATTGTCAAAGGGAAACTACAAAATATTTTATTAACGATTTTATTCACTTTGGGATTTTGCACTTTTGTCTTTAACAGCTGGCGAAAAGGATTACTGGCTTTACTTCCAATTAGTATCTCTCTTTTGATGGTTTTTGGAGTCATGGGATTTTTAGATATTCGTTTAGAAATCAGTACCGCCTTATTCACCTCCATGATTGTAGGTATTGGTATTGACTTTGCGATTCATTATCTCAGTCGTTATTACGATTATCATTCCTCCTCCATAAGTGTAGCAGAAGCAAATCTACAAACTGTTGCTACCACGGGTAAAGCTATTTGGTTTGACGTATTGTCTAATATGGTAGGTTTCTCAGTATTAATCCTTTCTGGTTTTTTGCCCGTACGCAACTCAGGATACTTGATTGCCTTTGCGATGATGTTGATTTTTTTAAATACCATTTTGTTGTATCCATTGGTATTGCGACGTTCTTAGGATTTGCCAGAGAACCTAAATACTTAAACTATTGAATACTTTTGACTTAAGTGAACAAGCCATTCTTAGCGGAACTTCTATGCTTCAAGCATGGAGTAAGAAAGATATTTCAATCTCTAAAAATTTACATCATTCACTTCCTTTTGAAACCTTATCTTCTAGAGCTGAATGTTTTATTGGCCATATAAATTCAAGTAATCAACGCCAATCTATTTTAGGCTGTCAGCAAGTATATACTGTCGCCAATTTTTTAAAAAAAGGAGAAAATTTAGAACAATATATTGCGACATATTTTGCAGGTAATGGCATCGAAGGCTTTGCTATGCATCCTATATTTACCAAAAATAAGCATGGGCATATTGAAGAAAAACCTAATCAAAATAATGCTCTTTTACTAAAGGGGTTTTTAGAAAAAAAACATCAATCGATCACCTTTGATTTAAAAATCCCACAATTCTATCAACCGATGACAGGGCCTAGTATAGTCAAAAACAGAATGGCCAAAAAACATCCTATGTCAGCCCTTGTAGTAGTAGACCAGCAACTATGTCAACCTATGGATGCTCTAGATAAAATTCCTAATACCATCTACTTTTGCTATGCTTTTTTAAATAAAAAAACAGGGCCTACATTTTGGGGGTTCGGACCAGGTAAATTTGAAAAAGCTATTAAGCATTATGCATTTACTAAAAATACGGATAACAGTATTACAATCACCCTAACTGCTATCATTGCTCCACGTAGCGAAAAGGTTTTAAATGTATTAGGATTTGATCCAATCTACAGTGGCTTAAAATTTGCAAATGCCCTAACACTGGGCCAGTTTAATTTATATGAAAAAGGGAAAGAAAAGGCAGAATTATTTATGATGGAACATCATGTGAAAGTTCATGAACTAATGATTGCCTATTTTTTAAAAAGATAAATAAGTCAGTCCTCTAAAAAACATATCGAAGCCCTAACTCTATCCGATTATTATCTTGATAATGTCCAAAAAAACTACTTCGATTCCCCCACAGCAAATCACTTTTCAGATGTACTTTCCAACTATCAAAAGGCTTAAAACGGACCTGTGGTTGTAAATAATATCCTTTGTGTTTCCATTCCACTCCTCCGAGTAAAGCTATTTCCCATTGGAAAGACCATTGAAAATCTAGATTAAATAATAAGCTACGCTGAAAGAGATGATTAAAATTAAGGTTGGAAAAATTCGATTGTGTTAGTTGATGTGTCCATTGCAAACCAAGTTGTAGTGTTTTATTCCAATTAGGAAAATCAAATAAGCGATCAATACCTATTGCTAAAATACCATATTTAGCTTGTATTAAATTATTAGTAATATCAACATCCTCATGTTGTAGATATAAAAATTCGCTACGAATATTCCAAGAACCCAAGAAGCTACTTAAGGTTATACCTAATTGTCGGTAAGGACTGAATTTTTGTTCCAGAATAATATTTACTTGTTCGTTTTCAATACCATTATCAATAGGTATAGAAAGAGGAAATGGATTTATTCCATCGAAAAAAAGAAAAGATACATCCATGTTTTTCACCAAAAAATCAGCTTTACATCCATACTGCAAGGACTCCCGTGTCTTAGGCAATTCTGTAAGCAACTCATATTTCACAGGTAAAAAAACATTGGGCCTATTCGGTATGGGAAATTCTGTTGGCAATCGTATAAACCAACGTCCTCCTAAAGGAGGTAAAATAGCTGACTGAAAAAAAGGAAAGGCTAACACTTCTAAACTCCAATATTTAAAATCTAATACTCCTTTAAAAGAAAACACTCCTAATTCTTCCTTTTCCAAATCCAGCAAATCGTAGTAATCTTTAGGAAAAATTTGATCAGAAGGACTGAACAAAATCGTTTGTCCCCATTTATGAATTTGCTTTCCTAACACAAGGTCAAAGCGAGGATGAAAAAATTGCAAATAAGCTTCATCAAATCGAAAAATAGCTCTCCTAGTATTAGCAAAATCATGACGCACACGCAAAGTGGCAAAAGCAGTCAATTGATCTGATTCTTGCAAACGCATATTAAGTAGCACTTCTGATTGCTGTCGACCATTGACGTTTGCAGGTAGCGATTTTTTTTTGAGACTTAGAAAGGATTGGACTTGAAATTCTCCATCTATTTCAAAATTAAGTCTAGTCGCTTTTTCCTGTGCACCTAAGCACACAGAAAAGAACAAATGCACAAAAAAAAGATAAGTCTTCCAATTCAAAAGTTCTCTAAATATCGTTTGGTGAAAAAATAAGCCTCAATAGGCTTGTTAATATCCATATTCTCATAATTAACGGTAGTCGAATTGCCCGTCTGTAAATTACGTACTATAATTTTGAGTGGACGAAATTGTCCAGAATCACCAATTTTGCTGATTTGAGATGCGCTCATTGTTTTAAATAAACGATCTTTTTTATTATAAAACTCGGTATAGATTATTTGTTGGTGTAGCTTATCAATCCAAATATGGCGTTTGCCATAGCCTGTAATTTTTTTCTGATTTTCAGAAAAAGCTACCGCTTCGATTACATCACAATCGAAACCATCTTTATTCTCTTCTCGCAACCACTGATATCGATGATCTATTAAATCCTCCGATAAATAATTAGCTAAATCTTCATAACTTAATTCTGTACCAACAAAACGATCTTTTTTATTACTAGCTGATATTCTACGAGCTTTACGCAAAGCAGGCAAAAAGAGCCATTGATCATCCGCCTGATTGAGTTGTTCCCAAGTCAACACACCTGTTCCTTTTACATCAGCAGGAGCAGTATATACTAATAACTGTTCATAAATATTTTGAGACTCCCCTAATTTTCGTTGGGTATATTGCTGAAGTGATCTTTTTTGTTTTCGTCCATTATTCGTTTCATTAATTATAGCAATATTACATTGCATTGTATTAATTTGATTAACACGTTCTTTCAATTTCATAATAGCTAAGCCATTTTGCGTATTTTGGGTATATACATTTTGAACAAACAAAATGAAACAGTAACAAATTAAGAAAATTCTAAGCATAAAATTTTAATTTTATAAAACTAACTCCAGTTTGGGAAAAATAATTAAACTGGTATTTAAATTTAGAAATCGTAAAACTCCTCACCTTTTTATAGGTCTTTTTTAGTAAATACCTAGTAAATTTGCATACCCAACTAAGTCTTAAGTGCATCGACCTGATTAAACGGGTAATATGTTGAGCACCTTTTTCCGCTATTTTTCCTCAAAAAATAAGTCCGTAGCCCTGCTATGCACTGATTTTTTGAGAAAAACTATCGAAAAAATCTAGCTCAAAATTTTACCCGTTTAATTAACCCGAAGCACTTACCAAATCATTACAGGCAGTTCGTAAAATTACAACATAATTATTAAACGCTGTACTAAAGTAATGTATTCTTTACACCTCTGTATTCAACAGAAAAATTTTGAGTAGACAATTTAATAACTAAGTAAAAGATATGGCTGGAAAAACGCTTTTTGACAAAATATGGGATTCCCATGTAGTAGAAACTATTAAAGATGGCCCATCGGTACTGTACATCGATCGGCATTTAATACATGAGGTGACAAGCCCACAGGCGTTCACTGGATTAGAAAAAAGAGGCTTGAAAGTTGGTCGTCCTAAGCAAACAGTGGCTACGCCCGATCACAATGTACCTACCATCGATCAGGATAAAGAGATCAAGGATGAATTATCTAGGTTTCAGGTAGATACTTTAACTAAAAATTGTAAAAATCACAATATAGATCTATATGGCTTAAACAGTGATTATCAAGGAATTGTACACGTAATCGGCCCACAACTAGGTGTTACCCAACCAGGGATGACGATTGTATGTGGAGATAGTCATACCTCAACACATGGTGCATTTGGATGTGTAGCATTTGGTATCGGAACTAGTGAGGTAGAAATGGTGATGGCCACACAATGTATCCTACAGCCTAAGGCTAAGAAGATGCGAATTAATGTAGAAGGAGATTTAAAGCCTGGCGTTACAGCAAAAGACATTATCCTATATATCATTTCTAAGTTAACAGCAGGTGGAGGTACTGGCTACTTTGTAGAGTATGCAGGTTCTGCTATTCGTAACTTATCAATGCAAGGTCGAATGACTATTTGCAATATGAGTATCGAAATGGGTGCAAGAGGTGGCTTAATTGCCCCAGACGAAAAGACTTTTGAATTTGTAAAAGGAAAGAAATATTCACCTAAGGGAGCAGATTATGATAAGGCCTTAGAGAAATGGAAGCAACTGTATACAGATGAAGATGCTGTATTCGATAAAGAAGTGACTTATGATGCAGCGGATATTGAGCCGATGATTACCTTTGGCACCAATCCAGGTATGGGAGTTAAAATCACTGGTAGCATTCCATCTCTCAGTGAAATTGAACAGAGCGAAGCAAAATCTTTTCAAAAGTCTTTAGGATATATGGGCTTTAAAGATGGAGATTCGATGCTAGGCAAACAAGTAGATTATGTATTTATTGGTAGTTGTACCAATGGTCGAATAGAAGATTTACGGGCTGTAGCTGACTTTGTAAAAGGCAAGCAAAAAGCAGAACACGTTACGGCTTGGATCGTACCAGGCTCTAAAGAAGTAGAACGTCAAGCCAATTCTGAAGGCATTACTGCTATCTTGGAAGATGCAGGTTTTAAATTAAGACAACCAGGTTGCTCTGCTTGTTTGGCAATGAACGATGATAAGATTCCTAAAGGGAAATATGCTGTTTCTACTTCTAATAGAAATTTTGAAGGCCGACAAGGTCCCGGTGCTAGAACCATGTTGGCTAGTCCTTTGACTGCTGCGGCAGTTGCTGTAGAAGGGAAGATTGTTGATCCTCGTACTTATTTAGCTTAAAATGAGAACAGAGAAGCGAGAGCAGAGAATAGAGACCAAATGCGTTTACACACAACGAATTTTCATTGAATGTAAACGTATGCATCTCTCTTCTCTACTCTCTGCTCTCGCCTCTAAAAAAAAAATATGCCAGTAGATAAATTTGAATTATTAGAATCCAGAGCCGTACCGATGCCTATCGAAAATGTAGATACGGATCAAATTATTCCAGCAAGATTTTTAAAAGCCACTACTAGAGATGGTTTTGGAGAAAATCTATTTAGAGATTGGAGATACGATGGGAATAACCAACCAATCGAAGATTTTGTATTAAACAATCCTATTTATAAAGGTAAGATTTTAATAGCAGGAAAAAACTTTGGCTGTGGGTCCAGTAGAGAGCACGCTGCTTGGGCAGTGGGCGACTATGGTTTCAAAGTAGTGGTGTCTAGTTTCTTTGCAGACATCTTTAGAAATAACTCTTTAAACAATGGAATCTTGCCTATCACGGTAAGCTCAGAGTTTTTGGATGATATTTTCTCTGCAATTGAAGTAGATCCTTCTACCCAATTTAAGGTAGATTTGGCAAATCAAACCTTTACTATTCTGGATACAGAAGAAACTACTTCTTTTGAAATCAATGGATATAAAAAGAATTGCCTGATGAATGGTTATGATGATATTGATTACCTATTGAGTATCAAAGAGAAGATTCATGCTTATGAAGCGAATCGGAACTAAATACTCTGTACTTTGATAGTCGCCTTCGGCGTTTCGCAAATAGTTTTTTTTGGAGGCAACGATTTTAAAAAGTGGTTTTTCAGAACCACTTTTTAAAATCGTTGCCTCCAAAAAACAATACTGCCGAGCTTGCGAAGCAAGCGAGGCTCACTTGAGTCTATTTATTATTAGAAGAATCCTATTACTTAGTACATGAAAATAACAATAATGGATACCACCCTACGAGATGGGGAACAAACATCTGGGGTTTCTTTCACAGCAGGCGAAAAGCTACAGGTCGCAAAACTACTCTTGGAGGAATTAAAAGTAGATCGAATCGAAATTGCCTCTGCAAGAGTGTCGGAAGGGGAAAGAAATGGTGCCAAGAAAATCATGGCATGGGCAAAAGAAGATGGGTATTTAGATAAAATAGAAATTTTAGGCTTTGTAGACGGTAACCAATCCCTTAAATGGATAAAAGATGTAGGCGGTAAGGTAATTAATTTGTTATGCAAAGGTTCTCTGAAGCATTGCACCAAACAATTAAGAAAATCACCAGAAGAGCATATTGAGGATGTAAAAAAAGAAGTGAAGCAAGCAAAAAAAATGGGTATTACAGTCAATGTCTATTTAGAAGATTGGTCTAATGGAATGCGTACCTGTCCAGAATATGTTTATCAAATAATCGAAGGTTTAAGTAAGACAGGGATTCATCGGTTTATGCTACCTGATACCTTGGGAATTCTTAATCCAAATGAGTGCACTACTTTTTGTAAAGACATGTTAAAACGCTTTCCTAAACTAACATTCGATTTTCATGCTCATAATGATTATGACTTAGCAACAGCTAATGTCTTTTCAGCTATACAGGCAGGGATTTCCTCTATTCATACTACATTGAACGGATTAGGAGAAAGAGCAGGTAACGTACCATTATCAAGTGTAGTTGGTTTAGTCAACGACCACTTGCCTAAGTGTAAGTTAAAGGTAAACGAAAAGAAGATATATCAAATAAGTAAAATTGTAGAATCTTTTTCAGGAGTACGTATCCCTGAAAATAAGCCTTTAATTGGAGAGTTTGTCTTTACACAAACAAGTGGCATTCATGCAGATGGAGATAACAAAGACAATCTCTATCACAATCAATTAAAGCCAGAGCGATTTAATAGAAAGCATTCTTATGCCCTCGGAAAACTCGCAGGAAAAGCATCTATCAAAAAGAATTTGGAGGAAATGGGCATTGAGCTAGATGTGCCCTCCATGAAAAAGTTGACTAAAAAAGTGAATGAATTAGGGGATAGAAAAGAGATGGTTACCAAGGAAGATTTACCTTATATCATTGCTGATGTCTTAAAAAGTGAACAAATCAAGCAGCGGATCAAAATTAAAAATTATGCTTTATCTGTAGCTAATGGATTAAGATCAACTGCCACCCTTAGTATACAAATTGACAACAAAGGATACGAAGAAACAGCGTCTGGAGATGGACAATACGATGCATTCATGAATGCCTTATGGCGTATCTATGATCGCTTAGAAAAACCCTATCCGACCTTGAGGGATTACAATGTCACCATTCCTCCAGGTGGTAGAACAGATGCACTTTGTAATACGACCATTACCTGGAACTTTAAAGGTAAACAATTCAAAACAAATGGTCTAGATTCAGATCAAGCCATTGCTGCTATAAAAGCTACTATAAAAATGCTGAATGTTATTGAGAATGGGCTATAGCATACATCTATTCAGTACCAATTAAATGTCAAAATTAGGATTTGTAGGATTTCTAGATTAGTAGGATTGTGAGTAGGAAGATTCAAAATCCTGTTAATCCTACAAATCCTAATTCTGACAGTGATTGCATCTCTTATACAATAAAACTACCCTACCTCATTATCCGTATCTGCCTCCGCAGTCAACTCTTTTTCTAGCTCCTCCATCATAATATAGTCTGTTGCTTCTTGCAGCGTTGGAATAATAGTCAGGACAGTATCTAATCTAGAAATTTCAATTAATTTTTTTACAGAAGGATGATCTACACCAGTAATAATAAAACTTCCAAAGTTTTTCCATAGCCTATTTGCTGTCAATATGGCACTTAATCCAGAAGAATCGACAAATTTGACACCCGATAGATCTAAGACTAAATTTTTAACTCCTTCGTTTCTAAATATAATAAATTCGGACTTCAGCACAGGTGCTAAAAGGGAATCTAGCTTTAGCTCATCTAATGTGAAGACGGAATAATGCTCTCGTTTATCTACACTGTATTTCATAATAGTATAATTTTTAAAAGGCTCATTAGTGCTTGTTTAGTTAACTTATTGTTGAAAAACAAAAGCTTTTATTAACAAGATAATCGCTTTTACGGTGATCGCACAAAATACCAATATTAAAATAGATTAAGAATTTTTCCTAAAAAATATTATCGACTACTACTATTTTAATACCTTAACATATCCATAACTGACAAAATGTACCTTCAATTAGAATGTTTCAATAATGGCATTATTTTTTCAGCTACATTTAGCCAGAGGAGAGAGCAGAAAAGTGAGAATAGAGATAGCTTTCGTTTATATTCAATGAAATTTCGTTGTTTTTTTAAAACCAAATCTATCTCTTTTCTCTACTCTCGCTTCTCTGTTTTAAAATAAGAATACAGTAGTAAATCTACTACTAAATATTACGAATTGAGATTTAATAAAAAGGGTGAGAAAAATTTTTTAAACTTATAAGACTTTGCTTTGTTTTCTTTGCAAAGAATCTGTATTATTGTTACGTAAGTAATTATAAATTCATAGTTTTTCAAATATAAGACGGTTGTTTCTCTACAGAGTAACAGCTTGATTTTTTTAAAAACTTATGATTTAATTTCAGTGACTTACAACAACAGAGTAGGCAAAAAACAACCTATCCTGAGATACACTTTCTTCCAAACTGTATCGTCTTATCTCTAGTTCACCCCTATATAATCACAGGTAAACGAAAGGACTAGCAAGTAGTTCTGACATTTTACCCAAATGTCTGTAAAGTCATGAACAGAAAATTTTCTCCTAAAGTAAAAAGAGTGATAGCAAATAGTCGAAAAGAGGCATTAAGACTAGGCCACGACTATATCGGTACAGAACACTTGCTTTTAGGCATTGTGAATGAGCAGGATAGTATAGTGGTTAAAGTTTTGAGCTCATTGGAAGTAGATCCATCAGAATTAGTTCAGATTATTGAAGATTCCATAGATCGACGTCCTTCTATTGCTGCCTCCTTAACAGTGGACAATGTTCCATTGAACAAACAAGCGGAAAGGGTATTGAAAGTAACATTTTTAGAAGCAAAACGCCTCAAAAATGAACAAATCAGTCCAGAGCATCTAATTTTGTCTATTTTAAAGCATAAAGAGAATCCAGCTTCTCAAGTGTTAGCTCAGTTAGATGTTGATTATGAAACCTTTAAATCCGAATTAGAATACGTGAAACACGAACAAGAATTAACAGATACGGATGTTTACAATGAGGCTTCCGAGCAAGATGACTATGATGATGAGGAGACACAAGGTGCTGGTGGGAGATATTCGGGTGGTAGCAGCCAACGTAAAGGTGCTTCCAAATCACGTACTCCAGTATTAGATAATTTCGGTCGAGACATTACCAAGTTAGCGGAAGAAGGTAAATTAGATCCTATCATCGGTAGAGAAACAGAAATCGAGCGAGTTTCTCAAATACTAAGTAGAAGGAAAAAGAATAACCCGATTTTAATCGGTGAACCTGGTGTTGGAAAAACCGCTATAGTGGAAGGTTTAGCTCGTAGAATTATCAAAAGAAAAGTATCTAGAACGCTTTTTGACAAGCGAATTGTAATGCTAGATTTAGCCGCACTCGTTGCTGGTACTAAATATAGAGGACAATTTGAAGAGCGGATGAAAGCCATTATGAATGAGTTGGAAAAGTCGAGAGACGTGATCTTATTCATTGATGAAATCCATACTATTGTAGGTGCTGGTGGGGCAACAGGTTCCTTAGATGCCTCTAACATATTCAAACCTGCATTAGCAAGAGGTGAATTGCAATGTATTGGTGCTTCTACGCTAGATGAATACCGTCAGCACATCGAAAAAGATGGGGCATTAGATAGAAGATTCCAAAAAGTATTAGTGGAGCCACCTTCACCAGAAGAGGCAGTGCATATTTTGGAAAATATCAAACCAAAATATGAGGAGTTTCACAATGTAGAATACTCTGATGATGCCATCAAAGCTTGTGTGCAGCTGAGTAATAGATACATCAGTGATCGATTCCTTCCAGATAAGGCGATTGATGTATTGGATGAAGTAGGTGCAAGAGTGCATCTAAAAAATATCCATGTGCCAAAGCACATCGAAGAATATGAAAAGCAGATCGAAAAGATCAAAGAAGATAAGAATAAAGCAGTCAAAGATCAGAAGTATGAAAAAGCAGCTGATCTTAGAGATGATGAATCTAAGCTAATCCGACAGTTAGAAATAGCTAAAATGGATTGGGAAGAGGAATCTAAAGCTAAAAGATACCCAGTAGCAGAAGAGGATATTGCAGAAGTAGTTTCCATGATGACAGGTATTCCTGTTCAAAAGGTAGCACAAAGTGAGAGTAAGAAACTAATCGGAATGGGCGATGACATTAGAAATATGGTCATTGGTCAAGATGAAGCAATTTTAAAAATCACAAAAGCTATTCAAAGAAACAGAGTTGGTTTAAAAGATCCTTCTAAACCAATTGGTTCTTTTATCTTCTTAGGACCAACGGGTGTTGGTAAAACAGAATTAGCAAAAGCACTAGCTCGTTATATATTCGATTCGGATGAAGCATTGATTCGAATTGATATGAGTGAGTATATGGAGAAATTCTCTGTCAGTAGATTGATCGGTGCGCCTCCGGGATACGTTGGGTACGAAGAAGGTGGACAATTGACAGAGAAAGTTCGTCGTAAGCCCTATTCTGTTGTCTTATTAGATGAAATTGAAAAAGCACATCCTGATGTTTTCAACATCTTATTGCAGGTATTAGATGATGGTCAATTAACAGATGGTCTAGGTAGAAAAGTTGATTTTAAAAATACCTTAATCATCATGACTTCTAATATCGGAGTACGACAGTTAAAGGACTTCGGTCAAGGTGTCGGTTTCCAAACTAAAGCTAGAGAAGAGCAAGCAGATTCTGATGCAAAGAGCGTTATTCAAACGGCATTAAAGCGAACCTTCTCTCCTGAATTCCTAAATCGTATTGACGATTTAGTAGTATTCAATAGCTTGGATCAAGACGATATTCATAAGATTATTGATATTGCATTGAAAGACCTTCATGCTCGTTTAGACGGTATGGGATACAAGATCAAATTAACGGATAAAGCAAAGAAATTTGTAGCGGAAAAAGGATTTGATCCACAATTTGGTGCGAGACCTTTACATAGAGCGATCCAAAAGTATTTAGAGGATCCTTTAGCTGAATTTATATTGAATGAAAATCCTTCAGAAGGTAGTGTATTTGTAGCTAAATTAAATGAGAAAGAAGCTCGTTTGGATGTAGGCTATTCTAAAAAGGTGTCTGATGTTAAATAAGACCAATCCATACCTTTTCACTGTTTTTTATAAGGAATTATATATTAATTAAAGAATAATTAGGTTGAATCTCTTGCGAATGCAAGTAGATTCAGCCTTTTTTTATTATTTATATAGTTGTTAACACATTTATTATTACCTTTGGATAGAATCGTTTTGAGGGTTTGTATAGTCACAACTCTAAGCGAAAACAGTTTTATAAAAATCTAGTTCCTGATTATATAACAAGGTATAGGGAACTTTTACATAAAAAAACACATTATAACTATTAGGGTACTACCCTATCATTTTTAACTAAAATTAATCTATTGGCTAGAAGACAACCTCGTCGTAATCGTAATCAAAAAGAAGAAATAAGATTTAGAATCAATGACTTTATTAAAGTCCCAGAAGTCCGCCTTGTAGGGGATAACCTCGAAGCAGTAGCTGAATTCGCAGGTAAACCCGTAGCTCCAGAAGTCTACAACACTACTCAAGTAAAGAAATGGGCCTATGGAATGGGATTAGATCTAGTAGAAATCTCTCCGAACGCAAAGCCACCAGTTGTAAAGATCATAGACTACCGAAAGTTCCTATATGATCAAAAGAAGAAACAGAAAGAAATTAAGTCGAAAGCGGTAAAAACTGTAGTAAAAGAAATCAGATTTGGTCCAAATACAGATGATCATGATTTTGATTTCAAAACAAAACATGCGAAAAAATTTCTAGAAGAAGGTGCAAAAGTAAAAGCCTACGTACAGTTTAGAGGAAGAACCATCGTGTTCAAGGAAAGAGGGGAATTGCTTTTATTGCGTTTCTTGAAAGAATTAGAAGACCACGGTGCGGCAGAAGCCTTACCTAAAATGGAAGGTCGTAGAATGTCCGTAATGGTTCAGCCTAAAAAGAAGAAGAAGACATAAATTATATACTTGTATTTGATTAAAATAGGGGATGCTTTTTACAGCATCCCCTATTTTATTTGTAGAAGTCAGAGGTCAGATCGCTACGCTGTCAGATCGCCTACGGCCGTCAAAAACATCACGTTGTCAACGAGAACTGCCAGTTTTTAGAAAACTGGCAGTTCTAAATACTACGCCAAATCCTCCATCCGACGAATATTATTTTGTAGTTGTTCCATCAGACTCCCAAAAACAGATTTATTCATTTTTCCACCTATCAAGTACATAATAGGTACTAATACGATAATTAGAATCAGTGCTAAGCCAAGACTTTTGGAATCCTGAAAAAATTCAACTAAGGTTTTTCCCTCATAAACATGAGGGATTAATAATCCTCCTAAAATAGCTAAGGGAAAAGCAATAACACCCCAAATCTTTTCAAAATTCAATGCTCTTCTCAATACTTGTTCTTGCTTTTTTATAAAGGGTAAAGTTTGGTTAGTAAAGTCAAAGTCACTATCCATCTTTCTGTACTCTAAGCCCATGACAATTAAACCCAATAAGTAAGCTATCATAAAAGCCCCCTGAATCATCAATAATTCGGGATTATCTAAGCTAAATGCCATCCAAACACCTCCTGCTATTAAAAAGAAAATAATCCAATATAATTTTGCAGCTAATCGTTTTTTCAAAATAGTAATTGTTGATTTTGACTCTTGATAAATTGCTTTCATAATTTGTTCTTTTTTTATAGGTGAATAATTAAATTTTTCCTGATGCAATTGTTGCCATTCTTTAAGCAAGTCCATGTTCTCCTTTTTTTAGTTCTTCAATAATTTGCCTTTTCAAGCGGTACAATTTCACATTTATGTGATTCACTTTTAGTCCCATAATATCTGCAATTTCTAAGTTTTTATACCCTTCTAAATGGAGTGTCATAATCATTCTATCCACTTCGTGGAGTTGTCGAACTAAGAGATATAATAATTCTGCCTTTTCTTTTTTATCTGTTGTATTTTCAGCAATTATTGTATCATTTGCTTGCAGTTTGCCATGCTTTCTGACTTTTTTATTAAAAGTCAAGACCGTATTCAAACTTACCTTATACAGCCAAGTCGCAAAACTTGATTTTCCTTTAAATCCTTGATAAGATTTCCATGCTTGCAACAAAATTTCTTGATGCAAGTCCTTTTTATCTTCTTCGTCATCAACATATAAATTAATGATTTTATAAATAATGCCAGAATGTTGTTGTATCAATCTGACAAACTCATTTTCGCTACTTGTTGGCATTTATTTTCGTGTAATGATTAAATTCAGTGTGTTAGTAACAAAAGGAAGGGAAAAATTACAAGAAGGAGTTTTTTTTTATCCAGTGACTTCCCGTCACAGAATAAATTCCCACCCAAAATCTCTCTAAAACTATCCAGTGACAGGAAGTCACTGGATAGTAAGGCTATTAAAAAAATTAATTTGGGAACTGCTGAAAATACCAACCATTTCCTCTTCCATTTCCACCAAGTTTTTGCTATCTTTGCGCTCCTATTCCAAAAAGGTGGAATAAATTCTTTCATATAGTAGTAAGTAATAGGTAATAGGTAATAAGTAATAGGGCATTCCACTACTTATTACCTATTACTTACTACCTATTACCTACTACTTAGATAAACGTAGCAGTAATGCCGAAGATGAAAACCCATTCTAGTGCGAAGAAGCGATTCAAGCGCACTGGTTCCGGTAAGATTAAGCGTTTTCAAGCGAATACATCTCACCGAAAGCGTCAAAAGAGTAAGAAAGCTAAGTTAAGAGTACGTGGTTCAAGCGTAGTTCATGTTAGCGATCAAAAGAGAATCGAGAGACTTCTTTGTTTATAATTAATAATTATAAACTCAGGAACGCAAAATAAATAAATGTTCATTTTTAAAATTGCAAATCCCTAATTGTTAGCGTGTTTTTAATTTTAATTTACATTTTAATTTTAATTGTTTCCAAGTTAACTTTCTTCTCTTCATTTTTTCACTCAATATAGGTCCAAAGCGCGATCAATTAATTTATTGAAGCCCCTGTATTGCAAAAAAATAAAATTATGCCTCGTTCTGTAAATGCCGTTGCATCCAGAAAAAGACGAAAAAAGATTCTGAAAATGGCCAAAGGCTATTTCGGAGCTAGATCCAAAGTATACACAGTAGCTAAAAATGCTGTAGAAAGAGGTCTTGCTTATGCTTATAGAGATCGTAAGCAAAAGAAAAGAGCTTTTAGAAGACTATGGATTGCAAGAATTAATGCAGCCGTTAGACAACATGGAATGTCTTATTCTGTATTCATGCACAAATTGTCAAAAAGTGATGTCCAATTAAACAGAAAAGTGCTTGCAGATTTAGCGATGAATCATGAAGCTACTTTTAAGTCTATCGTGGACAAAGTAAAATAAATACTTCCTTTCGGAGTTAAAAAAAGGGGAAACAACGGTGTTGTTTCCCCTTTTTTATTTAGTTCTTTGCCTATATTTACGAAAAGTATTTTCTAAAAAATAGGTTCAAATATGCCTCGCTTGCTACGCAAGCTCGGCAATATAGTTTTTTGGAGGCAGCTATTAAAGAAATTGGTTTTGAAAAACCAATTTCTTTAATAGCTGCCTCCAAAAGAACCAATTGCGAGACGCCGAAG
>CAYOBX010000022.1:0-20364 GCA_964402245.1 uncultured Saprospiraceae bacterium
AAGAGGTCTGTGAAACAGTTGTGAAAGATGAAATGTCGATTTATGAAGGGGCAAAAGGAAAAGAATATTCCGCAGCATATATTGATTTGACGAAGCAATTTTATTTGAAAATGTAAGTTCTTACTTAGAAATGATGAATGATGAATACGCTACTTGCGTCATATGATTCAACATCAAAAACGGGTCAACATCAAAAACGGGTCAACATCAAAGAATTCATCATTCATCATTCATCATTCATCATTCATCATTTCTCATTCATCATTAAAAACAGGTCAACATCAAAATCTAGGAGGAATCACATTTTTAAAATGCCCATTCAACTGAGCTCTCTCTCTACTCTTTTCCATACTAGCTAAAGTCGGTAATAATTTTTTAAGGTGGGCATGAGCGAATTCTTGTCGCTCCAATTCTGTGGGAACTGCAAGTAATGCATATTCTTGCTCTATATCCAGCCCTATATAATGCGCAATATCATAAACTCTGAATGTATTGGCTGAACGAGGTGGCTTTTTTTTAATATCTAATAAATTGTATAATTTAATTACTTGATCCAAAATTGCTTCATTCAACGGCCTATCAAAATTATCGTCTAAAGAAAGTCTTTTAATATCTGCACCAGGGTATAGTTTATTCGGAGCTTGAGCGTAAAATTCTTTCATTTTAAATAAGCCAATTCCTCTCGTCTTTATATCCATTTCTCCATTTTCCTTTTTATTTTCAATACTTAGTAGCTCTATTTCAGTGCCGATTGGCATAATCTTATCTCCTATATAAGCAGGTATCCCAAAAGTGATCTTGTTCTCTTCACACTCTCTAATTAATTGTTTATACCTAGCTTCAAAAATATGCAAGTTCAAATTTTCCCCTGGATACACAACTAATTGTAAAGGAAAAAGTGGGAGGAAATCGGTCATATATTTTTTTGTCATTACTTAGCTGTTAGCTTCATGCCTTGATTGAAGTTAATAGCTAAAGGTTAACAGTTTTTTTACTGATTAAGCCATGCCTTAAAGTGCTTAGCATTAGCGGAACTTACAATAATATCTCTACTAGCTTCTGGTTTAAGATCTACTTTAAAACGACTTTTAGACAAGGTGATGATCCCATTAAGGGCTTCAAAGTTAGCAATAAAACTACGATTGAGCTTGAAAAAAGGTTTGGGATCTAGTAGATCTTCCAAATCACTTAATTTGTAGTCAACAATATATCGAGTCCCATCGGTTTTAGTTAAGTATACATAGCGATCTTCTCCTTCAAAGTAGGCAATCTGCTCTGTTTTAACACTCATAATACGCGAGCCCCGATTAACAATAAACCGCTTTTGATATTCTTTTTTTTCTTCTTTTACTAGATTTTGCAACTGTCCATAGTCGATATTCACTGACTTGGGAAAAGATTTGAATTTTTCTATACTTTGCGCCAAATCCTCTTTATCTATTGGCTTTAATAGATAATCAATGCTATTCACTTTAAATGCTTTTAAGGCGTATTTGTCATAAGCAGTAGTGAATATGATAGGCGTTTTCACTTCTATCTGATCGAATATTTTAAAACTTAAATCATCAGCTAAATGAATGTCTAAGAAAATAAGATCGGTTTCATTTTGTTGTAGCCATTCTACCGTTCTTTTAACGGATTCTAGTTTTGCTTGAATGGTCATAGAAGGATCTATTTCTAATAGGGATGCTTCTAAGTTTTCTCGTGCATGTTTTTCATCTTCTACTATTAGTACTTTCATTTAAATAAGTTTATCCTTTGTAACTAATTGTTTCAGAATTTATCCGTAAACTTGTTTTAGTAATAGCCGACCAAGATGAGGAACTTATTATTCACTCATTACTAGGAACGTTTCTTATCACGAAACTAATATATATATGAAAAAGAAGCAACTTAATAAGCTATACATCAAAAAGATTAAGAAGAAATTGAAGGTGTTGGAAGCCTCCTTATATGATTTTAAGTTAAAAAAATCAATTGCCGACGATGTGTTGCAGGAACAGTTGGAGTTGTGGGATGAGCATTTAAAACCTTATGAAGCAGCCTATAATAAGGCTAAAAGAAAAGTAAAGAATAGTAAAAAAACGATTGCTGTTCTCAAAAAAATACTGAAGCAGTCAAAAAAGAAAAAAAAGAAACCATCTAAAAGTAGAGAGTCTGGTAATAAGAATCCTATGCCTGCGCCTGCAAAAAGCATTACTCCTGCCATAAAAGAAAATGATTTAAAGAAAATTGAGGGTATAGGGCCTAAAATAGAGCAATTGTTAAAAAATGCAGGTATAAGGACATTTAGTAAATTAGCCGACACATCAATAAGTAAATTGAAAGAGATATTAAATGCTGCTGGATCTCGATTTAAAATGCATCAACCAGACACTTGGCCTTCGCAAGGAGCTTTAGCAGCCAATGGTAAATGGGAGGCATTAAAGGATTTACAGAATAAATTACATGGAGGTAAGAAGTGATCGGGCTAATGATTGACCTTTCTATTGATATATACTACTGCTTCTTGAACTGTTTTTAGTTCTTCGGCTTCTAAAATAGGTATTTCTACACAAAAGGCAGCTTCTAATTCAAGCACCAGCTCTGCAAAGTCCAGAGAGTCTAATCCTAGATCTTTGATGAAGGAAGCTTTAGCCGTGAGGGCTTTTTCTGCAATGCCCATATTGCTTAAAATATCTACTACTTGTTTTTGTATATTTTTTTTAGTCATTTACGCTAGTTTGAGTTTCGATTTAGAGAGTTAGAATTTAAAACCCTACAACTTGTAGAATAGAGAAGCGAGAACAGAGAATATAGATAAATTTCGTTTACAAACAATGAATGATCGTATTTTTTTAAACGGATGGTGTCTCTATTCTCGCTTCTCTGCTCTAAAAAGTGTATGGTTTTAAAGAGTTAGAATAACAGCTTGCTATTTCCAACTAGATTTTTGAGTAGCGGTGTAAATCCGCTTTCCCACCAAAATAAACCCTAATAGTAGAGTATATAGTAAGGTGTAAGACATAGTTATTATTGTTAATGCAAGAATATTATAGATTCAACTGATAAAAATTATGCAAATATATAAGAGAACGATCAAAGGTTGTATAAAAAACTTTGAATCACAAATTTCTTATTTAGATTTCTATAAAAAGAAAGAATTAGGTTAATATATTGTAAAAATATGGACAAGAAATAATATTCCCTATTCTTCTATTATTAACGAAGGAACCTATATCTTTTATTTTGCAGCTACATATATAATATTAACTTTACATTTAATTGACATTGATCCTAAAGAAGCACCCGAATTTATGTTTGAATTTTTACTGACACATAATAATACAGATAATCCTACAGCATTAAGTATTCTCATTACTGTTTTATTTTCCTTTTGCTTATCCTCCTTATTGGTCATTACCTATGATTTTACGACCAAAAGCATCCATCGTCCAGCTCATTTTATGCAATCATTGGCCTTAATATCTATGGTGGCAGCTACCGTAATGCAGGCAATTGGTGATTCTCTGGCTAGAGGCTTGGGAATGCTTGGGGCTTTATCTATCATTCGATTTAGAACCGTATTGGACGATCCACGAAATATGACTTTTATGTTTGCTTCCTTAGCAGTAGGGATTGCAACAGGGGTCTATGGATTTACGATCGCTTTGATAGGGACGGTCTCTTTTTGTATAGGGGCAGTTATATTGCGTTTTTCCCCCCTATCTAATACCAAAGAATTGATTGGCTCTTTAAAAATCGAATTACCTAAAGAAGGGGATGAAGAGTCGGAGTTCAATAAAATATTAGACCGTCATTGTCATCATTATGAATTAGAGCAAATTCGGTTTATGAACACTAAGAAAAAGGATCCAGTATTTGATCCCGCAGGCAACCTTATCGAGGAAGAATCTAAAGAACATCTAAAAGAGTTGAATTATTTGATCCGCTTGAAAAGAAATAGATCCATTGATGAGTTTGTAAAAGAAATTAATGCTTTAGATGACATTGGAGATATACGGCTGCGTTTTGATAAGAAAATGATGAAATTATAATAGTAACTCTACTTCGGTATTTTAGCAGAACAGAGAGTAGAGAAGCGAGAGTAGAGATCAAATACGTTTCACAATAACGAAATTTCGTCGTTTTAAATGGATTTATCTCTATTCTTTACCCTCACTTTTCTGTTCTATTCTGAAATACCAAAGTAGAATTAGGAACAAACAGAAAGAATGAAGCATATAAATGTATACTATATTACTATCCTAGGAATAGGATTATTGCTATGGACTTTAAATAACCGACAAGGAGGAGAAGTAGCTTCTTTTTATGGATTCGCCGAAAATAAAGAAACGGAAATTAATTTTAACTATCCAGTAGTAATAGGGGATATAAAAGTAAGACCTGGGGAATTTGTCAAAGAAGGTACTCCTTTAATTGATTTGTATAGAATCAAGGCAAAAGAAGTAATGGCAGATGAATCTTTTAAGATAGCTGATTTGAGGGCTAAGGAAACCATTTGGAGAACAGAAGTAGAAAATGATTTAAAACAACTGGGGCTCAAAAAAAAATTAGAAGTAGATAAAATTATTACGGCTATAAAGAAATTGAAAGACCAGAAAGATTTTGACCAATCTCTATATAAAGATTTGAAAAGCGTAAAAGCTTCTGAAAAGAAATATGCTCCACTTAGTTCAAAAATTGCAGCCCTAGAACGAGAATTGTCTTTAGTGAAATCTAGTTATACTACTCAAACTAAAGCTATGGAAAAAGAATTGTCTGTTGGGAAAAATCCTTATGCCATTGCGATAGAACGATTGGAAGCAGAACAAAAATTTTCTGAGTCCACCAAAAAACAATTCAGTCAGATAGCAGCTCCTACTGATGGGGTGATTGGTAACATTCATTGTAAGGAAGCAGAACATATTCCTTCTTATAAAACATTAGTCACCTTTTATGAACCGAATCCTACTTTAGTAAAAGGGTTTGTTCAAGAAGATTTGCTACTGCACGTAAGTTTACAAGACACTTTTGTTATTCGATCTACCAAAGCTTCTGAAATTAATTGTAAAGGAGCAGTTATCGGACTTGGATCAAGAATAGTAGAAATACCAGAACGACTTCGTAAAGTAGTGGGTATGAAAACTTATGGTCGAGAGGTATTAGTCGCTATTCCACCAGAGAATCAATTCTTACAAAAAGAGAAAGTAATTTTGGAATTTATGGATGTTCTTAAAGGAACATCTATGTCTACTCGATCTAGTAAACCATTGGTAGATTTAGAAAAAGAAGCAACTAAATGAGGAAGGTTATTTTTATGAGTGCAGTATACTGTAGTCTGATTGGCCCATTAGTAGCTCAGACAAGTATTAGCTCTACTGAATTTATTCAGCAATATTTAGCAGTTGTCAATACTAGTAAGGATGCTTCTTCCTTACCAGATGATTTTAAAACGATTTGGTTAGAAGAATTAGAATTTAGAACCCAAACTAGAGACTTTGACATTGATCAACAACGGTATACTCTAAGATTTAAACCGACTACTAAAAAAATAAGAAATGCGCAGACTAATTTATCTAATCTATTAGATGAAGAATTTTTATTAAAAAAAACAAATTTTGGCAATGCGCTCTTAGTGGATGCCTATAAGGAGTGGTTGGAATTGGTGATGCTAGAAAAAAAGATAAGGATCTATAATGACCTCTTGATCATCTATGAAGATATAGAAAAAGTACTATTAAAATTAAGTCAAGTCGATCCTTTAAATGTTAAAGAGTTTCTAGAAGTGAAAAGTGATATAAGTAAAACTAATATTGCTATTCAAACCAGTGAGAAAGTAATAAATGATTATCTACTAGATATGCACATCAATGTTGATGATCTCTTGTCGCTAAAAGAATTAAAAACCACTCTAACAAAACAACTCCTCTCTTCGCCTTCCTTAATTTCCCAACAACAAGAACGGAATAAGCATGCCATTCTTGAAGCGGAAATAGCACTGGAGCAGGTAGAACAACAGCAACTCTTTGATTTTTTTCAAATTCAATATCAAGGGCCGCATACAGATGGACTGGAGGAAAGAATTTCGATAGGTACAAGTATTAATATCCCTTTCTCCTCTAAGCGAAGTTTAAAGATTCAAGAATTACAGTTGGAGCAATTGATATTATCTGAAGAAATGCAATTTGAGCAAGTTGTCAAAAAGGATAAAATAAATAAAGAAAAAATAAAATTAGCGCGTTTAATAGATAACTATACTTTTGCTAAAACTCAGTTGCAAGCACAAAAGCAAGACGCAAATAAATTCCTAGCTAAAATGACGGAACAAGAAGGGGTTACGCCTTTATTGCTTTTATACAACAAGGTGGAGGAGGAAAAACGAGCCTTGGATATGTTGAAATTAGAAGACGATATTTATAATACTTATATTGACTATTTGGAGGTATCGGAGTTTTTATTTATTGTCCCTTTTCGTAATTTTCTTGTTGCTGAGGAGTAGGACAGAAATCAGAGGTCAGACTGTTTTACTGTCAGAGGTCAGATTTATGATGTTGACAGCGAGATGTTGACAGCATAGCGATCTGACAGCGCAGCGATCTAACAAAAACTATGAGTCTAAAATACTATCTATTATACAAACCATTCGATGTTTTAAGCCAATTCACTAAAGAAATTCCAACCCACCGAACACTTAAAGATTGCTATAATTTTCCACCAGAAGTATATCCAGTAGGGAGATTGGATCGAGATAGCGAAGGCTTATTAATACTGACGAATGATAATCATTTAAAGCATCGGGTTTTAGATCCAAAATTCCAACACCAACGTACTTATCTGGTACAAGTAGAAAATATCCCTACCACAGAAGCGATTCAACAATTAAGAAAAGGAGTGACTTTCCGTATTAAGAAAAAAGATTACATCAGTCGACCTGCTAAAGCTACTTTATTAGAGGAACCACCTGCGTTTCCAGAGAGAATCCCTCCGATAAGAGTTAGAAAAAATATTCCAACAGCTTGGATCGAATTGACCTTAAGGGAAGGAAAAAATAGGCAGGTTCGTCGCATGTGTGCAGCAGTGGGATTTCCAGTGCTCCGCTTAATTCGAACTCAAATAGAATCGCTGTCTTTAGGAAATTTAGAAATTGGGAACGTCCTGGAAATGGATAAAGAAAAGATATATAAACAATTAGAAATCAATAGATGATCTATAGAAATAGTAAGTTCTCAATGAGAAAATAATTAGAACCAGATTGCCCAACTTATTATTTCGTCGTTACTTAAACAAAGAACTGCAGCCCAATTTACTCATTTAATCATTTTCTAATCTACTCATTGAGAATTTACTAGAAATAACAGAGGTCTTTTATTTATCCCATTATTAGATCTCCACCGAATAATACAAATACAAAATCCTGTCAAAAAAATGACAAAATAAAGAAAACAAAACCCCTCCTTGTTATTATTATTGCAGCATGAAACTGAAAAATGACTTATTAATCAGAACCGCTTTAGGAGAAGAGGTAGAAAGACCACCAGTTTGGTTAATGCGGCAAGCAGGTAGAATTTTGCCACAATATCGAGCTTTACGAGGTAGCCTGAGCGGATTTAAGGAATTGGTCGAGACCCCAGCTTTAGCAGCAGAGGTAACGATACAACCTATAGATGAGTTGGAGGTAGATGCAGCGATCATTTTTTCTGATATATTAGTTATACCAGAGGCAATGGGATTGACCTATGAAATGGTAGAAAAAAGAGGTCCTTTATTCCCTAAGACTATTGAAAAAGAGAAAGACATAACGGATTTAATCAGTGGGGCGAATGCTGCCGCAGAATTACAATATGTATACGATGCGATACAAATCACGGTCAAGGAATTAGATGGAAGAGTACCGTTAATTGGTTTTGCAGGAGCACCTTGGACTATTTTTGCCTATATGATAGAAGGTTCAGGTAGTAAAACCTTCTCAAAAGCCAAGCGATTTTTATATCAATATCCAACTTTATCTCACCAATTATTGCAAAAAATAACGGATACAACTATTGCTTATTTAAATCAAAAAGTTGCCAGTGGTGTAAGTTTGGTACAAATATTTGATTCTTGGGCAGGTATACTCACGCCTTCTTTATTTCGTACATTCGCTTTACCCTATATCAAACAGATAGCATCCGCTATTAATGAAGTGCCCGTTACTGTATTTGCTAAGGGTGCTTGGTTTGCTTTATCGGATTTAGAATCTATAGATTGCAATGTGATTGGTTTGGATTGGGGTACTTCTCCTGACCATGCAAGACAGCATATAACAAAAATACTTCAAGGAAATTTAGATCCTTGTCAGCTATATGGTTCTGCTAAAGAAGTAGAACAAGCTGCTATTAAAATGGTGCAAGATTTTGGGGGTAATCATATCGCTAATCTTGGTCATGGGGTTTATCCTGATACTCCTTTGGATAATGTGAGGGTGTTTGTGAATACTATTAAATCCTTGCAATATGCTGTATAATCAATTAGTTCATTTTCACAATTTTATCCCATTCGCAGTATAGTAGCATAGATATATGATTTCCATTCTACCTGAAATTAAACTTCTTCCTTAAATTCTTTAAACAAGCCTATCATTAAAAAATAATTGCTATTTTCTACCAAGTATTTTCTAATATTTGCAATTATTTTATTTCTTTTGTACAAACAAAATTGTTAATGAACCTAAAAAAATCATCCAGCCTTAGCAAAACAAAACAATCAATAACGCAGTAACTAGAACTATTACAAGAATTATTAAAAACAGCGCAATTTTTTGAGTATGAACAGAAGTGCCATTAAAGAATTAGTAGATAGTAGTTGGTTTAATAATTTTATTATTTGGACCATCTTAATTGCGGGTATCATAGTAGGTATTCAAACTTATGGAGATAGAGTAGCTGATTGGCAAAGCTTATTGCACAACCTAGATTTCTTAATTTTAGGAATTTTTACAATAGAAGCAATTTTAAAATTAATCGCCTTTAGAGGGGACTATTTCAAAGATTCGTGGAATGTATTTGACTTCATTATTGTCGTTATTTGCTGGGCGGCTTTATTTATGCCCAATATCAATGCTGGGGTAGTAGCGGTATTTAGACTAGCACGGGTTTTACGGGTGTTTAGATTGGTTAGCGCACTGCCTAAATTAAGAGTATTAGTAGATGCTATGCTAAAGAGTATTCCATCTATGGGATATGTAGGTATATTGTTGTTTTTATTATTTTATATCTATGGAGTAATGGGGGTTTTCCTATTCAAAGTGAATGATCCTATTCGTTTTGGAGATTTGGGCACTTCTATTTTGACTCTTTTCCAAATTACAACAATGGAGGGATGGACAGATATTCTCTATGCCAATATGCATGGTTGCGACCATGAGGTATATGGATTGGATAACTGTGACACTCCTCATGCACAACCAACAGCAGCACTTATCTACTTTATTTCTTTCGTTATGTTTGGAACTATGATCGTACTTAACTTGTTCATTGGTGTCATTATGAATAGTATGGAGGAGGTACAACGAGAGCAAAATCTAGAAAATAATGCAATTGGCGAGGTGGGGGCTTATAATATTATGGCAGGTGATATAGAGCAGATGCAAACAAAGATGACAGAAATGCATGAGCAATTAGATTTGATTGCCTTTTGGTTGCGCAATAAACAAAAGGATGAAGAACAGGGAGATGTTTAAAAAATAAAAAAACATTCCAGCGCATTAAGGTGTTTATCAAAGAACATATTTTTTTAAAAAAAGACTAACTATGGCAAATATACAACGTCGTCCAACCGAAACAGAGCACGGAAGTTATTATCAAAAATATATTAACTTAGTAGAAGGAACAGACATTATTCCTGCTCTAGAAAATTCTAGAGAAATTGGCCTGACTTTTCTCAATGAATTACCTGCAGATAAATGGGATTATTCCTACAAATGGGGGAAATGGACGATTAAAGAAACCATCTTACATTTGTTAGATTCAGAAAGAGTATTTGCCTATCGTGCATTGCGAATTGCTCGTAAAGATGGTACATCCTTACCCGGTTTTGAACAAGATGACTATGTTCCTGCTTCTGATGCTAAAAATCGGAGTGCTGCATCCGTAATCGAAGAATTTCTTGCTGTCCGTAATGCCTCCATACAACTTTTTAAAAACTTGCCATTAGATGCTTTTGAACAAATTGGGACGGCTAGTGAAAACCCTTTGTCTCCCTTAGCGGCTGCCTTCATTATTGTTGGGCATCAACAACATCATTTGAATTTATTTAGGGAACGGTATTTATAAGTAAGCTATTAGCAATCGGCAAGTAGTAGCTTTGATAAATTTTTAGAGGTAGGGATTTTGTTAGGTTTTTTTATAAAAAAACCTAACAAAATCCCTGCCTCTAAAGAAAGATAGTAAACATACTTGTTGCCGAGTGTCAAAAATTTGTATGATTACTTTTGAGAACGATTCGACTCCTGACTTCTTTTCTTACAGTCCTTTTACAAGTATTAATTATACCGATACCTATTCATTCTGTATATTTGCGCCATGCAAATAGTCCAAGAAATCCTATTTCTTTTACAAAAAGAATTGTTATTGGAATGGCGACAAAAGTATGCCATAGGAGGGATATTGTTATACGTAGTATCTACGGTATTTATAGTATTCTTGGCAACGCTCGTTATTGAAGCGCCTATTTGGAATATTCTTTTTTGGATCATTGTGCTATTCGCCTCCGTCAATGCAGTGGTCAAAAGTTTTGTACAAGAGAATAGCAATCGTCAACTCTATTACTATACCTTGGCTAATCCTTTAGCAATTATTTGTTCTAAGATTATATACAATATTGGTTTATTGTTTTTACTGACCATATTGACTTATGGGGCAATGACGATTGTTGCAGAGAATCCTGTAAGAGATGCCTCCATTTTTTGGGCAGCATTGTTTCTGGGGAGTGTTGGATTTTCTATTACCTTTACTTTTATTAGTGCGATTGCCTCTAAGGCGGATAACAGCGCTACTTTGATGGCTATTTTAAGTTTTCCGATAGTGATTCCTATATTGGGGACCCTTATGAAAATCTCTCGTTCTGCTTTAGCATTGGAACAAGATACTTCTTTGAATCAAGATTTTTTGGTACTTATTGCTATTGATTTAATCTTATTCGGGCTCGTGATTATTTTATTTCCATTTTTATGGAAGGATTAAATGTATCTAGAAGTTAGCAGTCAGATCGCCTACGGCTGTCAGAAAACATCACGTTGTCAACATCGTAAGTCTGACCTCTGACAGTCAGCGTAGTTGATGATCTGACAGTTGACTTCTTAAAAAAAGTTTAATGAAAAAACATTGGTGGAAAATATTAGGCGTATTGCTAGTACTCTACACTTTAATAATTGGGATGATTGTACCCTTAAAACCTGGTATTCCCGAAGTAAGTCCTTCCAATGGACAAACGGGTTCTTCGATAACGCTCAAAGTACAAGGATATAATACACATTATAAGGAGGCTAAGGAGGTGCGAGCATGGTTGAAATTAGACCAAGAACGATCTTTGATAGCGGATAATATTACCATCCAATCTTCAAATGCCTTGGAAGCTACCTTTACTATTCCTAAAAACTTGCCTTCAGATAAAAAAGTAGTCCCACTAGCCTTAATAATTGATAATGATAAGGATGGGGCTTCCGTATTGCCGAGTGCAGTGTTCATTACCCAGAAAAACATACAAAAAGAAATAGGGGAGGCCTTATGGAAAAATACCCCAATTAACAATTTACATGAGTATAAAGGGATGGCATTTCCATATCGAAATATACTTGCAGAAACTATTCGGAATACCTATTTCCATGTATCGCTTTGGTTTGGTATGTTCTTATTATTGATTGGTTCGGTTGTTTATAGTTTTAAGTATTTGAGAAAATTTAGAGTAGAGGATGATCTACGTTCAAAATCTTTGACTGGAGTAGGGGTAGTGTTTGGTTTATTAGGTTGTGCAACTGGTGCAATTTGGGCAAAACATACTTGGGGAACCTATTGGACCACTGATGTAAAATTGAATATGGCAGCAGTAGCGATGCTTATTTATTTAGCCTATTTTGTACTGAGAGGGTCTTTTCAAGATGAAACAAAGAAAGCTAAAATTGGAGCCGTCTATAATATATTTGCCTTTGCGGCAATGTTCCCTTTATTATTTGTGATTCCTCGCTTGACAGATAGCTTGCATCCTGGCAATGGGGGCAATCCTGGATTAGGTGGAGAAGATTTAGATAATACCTTGCGGATGATTTTTTATCCTTCTATCATTGGTTGGACATTAATTGGTTTATGGATGGCGAATTTAATGTATAGAATAGATTTATTGCAATATCGTTTGTTAGATGACGAGTAGATTATTTTATAGTGAATAGTGACTAGTTCTTAGTGACTGGTTTAGATGTTGATTATTGGACGCTGAAATGTTTATCAGGATTTAACTTTTACACTGATTGATGTCGCATGGTCAACATCTAATCTAGTCACTAATCACCAATAATCAGTCACTATATAGAACTTACATAGAACGAAGGTAAATGATTCTTAACCAATTACTTATTAAAGAATATAAAATACCATTTCAAAACAAAAAAATGTCCAAGTTTAAAATATTCTCTTTACTTTGCCTATTCCTAACCACTGTTCTTGAAACAGCTAGTGCACAAACAAATAATGCAGACTTCATGCGAAGTATTGGCAAAATTTATGCGGTAGTAGCAGTAATCGTTCTGATATTTATAGGAATCATTCTTTTTCTTATTTATTTAGAAAGAAAGTTGTCAAGAATGGAAGATCAAATTATTAACCGAAAGGAGTAGGTTTTTTAAATGATGAATGCAAAATGATGAATGATGAATACAAAATAGTGTCTAGGTGCATCCTAGTCAACATCTAAATTCATCATTCATCATTCATCATTTTCTTGCTCCGAAATCATCTTAACCAATGGCAGATAAAGTAGATCCTTTTTACGCTAGTGTCTTACAGTTTTTTGATAAGGCAGCTAAGCATACCAACTTACATGCTGGATTGTTAGATCAAATCAAGCATTGTAATGCTATCTATAAAATTAATTTCCCAGTCAAAATTGGCAAGGATTATAAGATTATTGAGGCATATAGAGTACAACATAGTCAGCATCGTACACCCACCAAAGGAGGGATTCGATTTAGTAATCACGTTAATCAAGAAGAGGTAATGGCACTGGCCACCTTGATGAGTTTCAAGTGTGCAGTGGTTGATGTTCCTTTTGGAGGAGCCAAAGGAGGAGTCAAACTCAATCCATGGGAACTGACAGAAGCAGACAGAGAGAAGGTAACTCGAAGATATACTCACGAATTAATCAAAAGAAATTTTATAGGCCCTTCTGTTGATGTTCCTGCACCAGATTATGGCACAGGTCCGCAAGAAATGGCATGGATATACGATACCTATCGTACTTTTAAAGGAGATGATATTAATGCGGCTGGTTGTGTCACAGGCAAACCTGTGAATCTCAATGGTATTCAAGGTCGGACTGAAGCAACAGGTAGGGGTGTTTTCTATGGAATTCGAACAGTTTTAGAGCAAGCCAAGGATATGAAGGCGATTGGGTTAGAGCCAGGTATTGAAGGAAAACGAATTGTTATACAGGGTTTAGGAAATGTAGGATCTTATACTGCAAGAATATGTCAAGACGAAGGTGGAGCACTGATTGTTGGGATTTCTGAAGTAGAAGGAGCTATCTATAATCCTAAGGGCATGGATATTCATAAAATATTGAAATTTCGTAAAGAAACAGGTTCTATCTTGGGTTTTCCTGGCGCTAAGAAGGAATTCAAAAAAAGATCAAGGAAGAAAGTGATGGAATTTGAATGTGATGTACTCATTCCTGCTGCCTTAGAAAATCAAATTACGGTTGAAAATGCACCTAATGTAAAAGCAAAAATAGTGGCAGAAGCGGCTAATGGACCTGTTACTGCTGATGCAGAGGCGATTTTATTGAAAAAAGGAGTAATCGTCATTCCTGATTTTTATTTGAATGCTGGAGGAGTAACGGTTTCCTATTTTGAGTGGTTGAAGAATTTATCACATGTTCGTTTTGGAAGAATGGACAAGCGTTTTAATGAACGAACCTATTCTGGTTTAGTAAAACTGGTAGAAGATACCACAGGTAAAAGCGTTAGCGCAAAAGAAAAAAGCTTCTTGACAAAAGGAGGGGATGAAATCGATTTAGTTCGTTCTGGATTAGAAGAGACGATGATTAATGCCTTCCATCAAATCAATAAAGTAAAGAAAACTAAACGTAGTGTCAAGGATTTGCGAACTGCTGCATTTGTTAATGCTATCGAAAAAATGGGTAGTGATTATATGACGATGGGGATATTCCCATAGTTGAGAGTTGAAAATGCCCTTATAATGACATTTAGAACGCAGAGACACGGAGCCCGCAGAGTTATTCTCCGTGTGCTCAGTGCCTCTGTGTTCTAAATGCCCTTGTATTGACATTTAGAACGCAGAGACACGGAGCCCACAGAGTTATTCTCCGTGTGCTCCGTGTCTCTGTGTTCTACCTAAATCGTTCTCCCTCCCTCCAAGTCAAAAATTCAAGATGAATACTAGAAATGTTATAGCCATCCTTCTAATCCTCCTATCCCTAGCTTGCCTATTTCCAGGCTTATTTTATCCTATGCTAACCATTAAAGTTGGAGCAGAATTGCCCCTTATTGGTACTTTGACCATTCATGAAACTACGCAAAGTATACTAAACACAATCCAGACCTTACATGAGAATAATAATAGTTTGGTGGCAGGATTGATTTTACTTTTCAGTGTAATTGTTCCGATTATTAAAGCTATTTTATTGATGATCGTCTTATTTTTTAAAAATAACAGACATCGCTTATCCATCTATAAATTTGTAGCATTTATAGGAAAATGGTCTATGGCAGATGTATTTGTAGTAGGGGTTTTATTAGCTTTTATGGCCACTAGCTCTGACGACAATATTGAGGCATTATTACATGAAGGTTTTTATTATTTTTTAGCCTATTGCATCATTTCTATGATAGCTATCCAAGTAATGGATATTGATGATTTATTGGATAGAAGCCCTTTAAAAGCATAAACTATTGTCACCCACTGGCTAAAGCATGTTAATTTGCATGATTATTGTACCATATTTATTACCTAGCGTTAGACTACTGGACATTTTGAAGAACAGAGAAGAGAGAAAAGAGATAGATTTCGTTTAAAAAGTAACGAAATTCTATTGTTTTTTAAACGAAAGCTATCTCTGTTCTCTGTTCTAATAAAATGTCCAATAATATAACCTAGCGTTTTAGTATTCATAGGAATTTATAGATAGGGCTATAGAAAGAAAACTTATAAGTAATTGACGTTGAGCTGCCGATTTTACAAGGTGATTACCCTATCTACTGGCGATTAAACTAATACATTACTTATTCTACATGAGCCCTTTTTCTACAAATACCCCAATATTTTATAATAAAATTCGTACATTTAATTGGTACTGTTACTCTAAAGTATTAAATCGTTACTTAGCTAAGAATACTAAATGCTCTTTATTATGACGATAAAAATGTTTCGTTTCCTTGTCCCGATCCTTATATTATGTACCTCTTTCCTTACCTTATCTGCACAAGATTGTAGCAAATTTATTGCACAAAATAAAACACTTAGTGGTACACAAATTTTAACCTCAAAGCAATTCACAGTTATTGTTAGAGGTTCCTATAGCTATGCTCTTAGTTTTCAAAGTGATGAACGAGGCTTGACGGCCAACGTTTACTCTAAAGGTGGAGTGATTTTTAATAAAGATGATGAGATTATTTTTTTGGATGCTAATAAAACACGAAAAAGCTATCGATTTGTGGATATAGGCTTCAAAGAAAAACAAGGAACTACTCCAGTGTATGCTAATACCTTGCAATTAGATTTAGACGCAGTAAAATGGTTGGCTAATAATGCAATCACTATCTTTTATATTAAAGATAATATCAGCAATCAGATGCGGAAAATGACCATTACGGATACTCGTCAATCTGATATGCGGCAGCAAGCTATATGTTTTTTAAAGACTTTGGATGAAGATAATGTAAAAGAGGTAGACCTTGCGACTACTAATGTAACTGTAAGAAGACCTAATACCGGAGAGCCAATAAGTTCCACAAAATCAAAGTTACAACCAGTTGCAGATATTAGTTCATTGAATGATGAAGAATTAGCAGCGCTAAAAGTAGAATTAGCAGAAGAGAAAAAACGCTTGAAAGGAATGATTCAGGAAGAACAAGATAAAGCAGCAGAAATAAAAAGAAATCTACAAGAAGAGGTGTCTTTGGCTAGAGAACAAGCGGAGGGAAAGAAAGCAGAATTTGCGCAAGAGGTACTCGCGTCTCGACAAAGAAAGGATGAAGAAATTCAGAAAACGAGTCAAGAAATTGCTGCGGATGTAGGAGAAGCAAGGAAAAGAGCAACCACGGAGATGGAGAAAATTAATTTAAATGTAGTAGAATCTAAGCAAAAATCTGAAGCAGAAATTAAAAGAGTACAGGTGGAATCTGCTAAAGAAATTGCGGATGCGCGCGCTCGAGCAGCAGAAGAATTAAAAACCTTACAAACCAAACTGGAATCTACGAAATTAGAATATATGGATGAAATAGCATCCGCGAGAGAAAGTTCTAAGCAAGAATTAGGCAGAATCAGAGATGAAACATCAAAAGTAGTTGCAGAGGCAAGAGAAAAAGCAAAGGTAGAAAAAAACAGAACATCGGAAGAAGTAGTCAATACTAAGAAAACGGCAGCAGAACAGATTTTACAAGTACAAGAAGAAACAGCAGAAAAAGTAGCTCAGATTCGGGAAAATGCTGTTTTAGAAAAAGAAAAATATGCCTTAGCTGTAGCAGAAGCCAAAAGATCGGCAGCAGAAGAAAAAGCCTTGGCTAAAGAATTAAGTATTTCAGAAATAGCAGAAATCAAAGAGAATGTAGCTCAAGTGAAGGAGACTGCTGCGTTAGATGTGGCTAGTTCCAAACAGAAAGCTTCAGAAGAAATCAATAATATTAGAAAACAGATTGAAGAAGAAAAGACGAAAGCTACTTCAGAGATAACAGCCACTAAGCAATCGTCGGCTAGTGAAATTGCAGCGACCAAGGAGCAAGCGAACAAAGAAAAATCTTCTATTGCACAAGAGGTATCCGCAGTGCAAGCAAATGCAGTAAAGACGATGGAAAAAATTGCAGAAGAAGAAGCTATGAAAGTTGCGGCTGCAAGAGAAAGAGCTTCTGCAGAAAAAAGTAAAATCGCAGAAGATATAAAAGCAGCAAAAGATAAAGCACAAAAGGAATTAGACAAAGTACAAGATGAACTACAAGTTGCCATTTCAAAAGCTAAAGAAGAAGAGTCAGAGATTAAAAAACAATCTGCTGAGCAAGTAGTTGCTGCCAAGAAAAAAGCAATGGAAGAAGTTCAGAAAATACAGGAAGAATCTGCTGCTAAAGTGCAATCTGCTAATGAAAAGGCGAGTGAAGCAAAGACGGTATATGCATCAGAAATAGCTACTTCTCAAAAAATTGCTCAAGAAAAAATAGTTAAGATCCAAAAAGAGGCTGCTGAAAAAGTAGCTGCTGCGAAAGTCAAAGAAAAAGAGGCACTTACTATGAGTACAGAAGAGGTAATGAAATCTAAAGAGCGTGCTGCTTCTGAATTGGCAAGAGTTCAAGAGACAACAGCCTTGTCTATTGCAGCAGCTAAAGAGAAAGAAGCACTCACTTTGCAAGAGTCCGCTAACTCCGTTTCTGAAGCTAAACGAAATGCCGCAGAGGCAATTTCAATTGCCCAAAAAGAAAGGGCAGAACAAATTAAGTCTTTTAAGAAAAAATCAGCAGAGGAAAAACAAGAAATTGCTAATAGTGTTGCCGATGCTAAGAATAAAGCAGCTAATGAAATTGCAACTGTAAAAGAACAAGTGGCTAAGCAAATACAATCTGCGAAAGCTGAAGCGGCTAAGACAGAGGAAGCTTCTGCCTTGAGTGTATTAACTGCTAAAGAAAAAGCAGCAGAGAAGATTTCTAAAATACAAGAAGAGCAAGCGAATGAGGTCGCTACTATTGAGAAACAAGCAGCCACAGCTATCGCTCAAGCGAAACAGGAAGCGGAAGAAAGAGAAGCCTACTTTGAAAAAGAACTAGCTAAGATCGAAGCAGAATCTACTCTAGAAATAAGTGCTGCCAAAGCTAAATCTCAAAAGGAACTTAAAGACATCAGAGAAGAGAATGCCACCAAACGATCGACTTATCTAAAAGAAGCAGAAACAGCTCGAAAAGAGGCAATGAACGAATTGACAGATGCTAAACAGGAAATATCTGATGAAATCTATGAAGCTAGACAGCAGGCTCGATTACAAATAACTAAAGTCAAAGAAGATACTGCATCTAAAATTAGTGAGGAAGTGAAAAAGATAGAAGAGATGAAGCAACAAGCTAAAGATGCAGAAGAAAAACTTAAATTGGCCCAAAAGCGATTGGAAGAAATAGAGCAACAAATCGCTGATAAAACTAAGAATAATTAACAGTGTCTTAAATTAATGTGTTCCTGTAGCACGGATTTCAATCCGTACAACGAACGAGCGCAGCGAGATAGTTCCACTATTATATAGTGGCTATAATAGGAATCAAATCTTTACGGATTGAAATCCGTGTTACGAAAAGTACGGATTGAAATCCGTGTTACAGGAGTGTAATGTGTCCGACATCTTTTGTAATAGAGTCTTAAGAAGACTATTTTAAAATCCAACCTTTTTTACTATTCCCTACTTTAGTAACGACGAAAGAATAACTCCGTCATTTGGGCAAAAGAAGCCGTCCAAATGGGGGAGTTATTTTTTTGTCGTTACTTATTCTTCCATTTTATCGAACTTTGTCTTTACTTTGCTGTTTTTTGAAATAAACCATAATTATCAATAATGACAAAAACAGCATATATCACAGGAGGTTCTAAAGGCATTGGTTTAGGCATTGCCGCAGCCCTTTTAGAAATGGGTATGAATGTGGCAATCACTGGCCGTCATCAGGAAGCGCTAGAAGCAGCAGTAACAGAATTAGCAAAAGTAGGTAAAGGAGAAATATTAGCCATTCAATCAGATGTTCGTAACTACGAAGCGGAAGCGCAAGCAGTTCAACAAGTGGTAGATCAATGGGGGAGGCTAGATGTATGTATTGCGAATGCAGGAGTTGGCAAATTTGCAGATGTTGATGAATTGAATGTGGAAGATTGGAATGCTGTGATCGATATTAACTTGACAGGCGCCTTTCATACTGTAAAAGCAGCGATTCCTGCGCTAAAGAAAACGGAAGGGTATATTATGACGATTGCTAGTTTGGCAGGTACTAACTTCTTTCAAAAAGGGGCGGCTTATAATGCTAGTAAGTTTGGATTGGTAGGTTTCACGCAAGCGATTATGCTAGATTTGCGCCCTTACGGAATCAAAGTAACCACTATTATGCCTGGGTCTGTTTCGACTTATTTCAATGGACATACCCCTTCTGATGCATCTGCATGGAAAATTCAACCAGAGGATATTGGACAAATGGTGGTCGATTTATTAAAAATGAATCCTAGAACCCTTCCTAGTAAAGTGGAAGTTCGACCAACTATTCCTAAGAGCGTGGTTCGGAAGTAGTAGCTTTGATATAGTTTTTTAGAGGTAGGGATTTTTGTTTAGATTTTTTTATAAAAAAACCTAAACAAAATCCCTACCTCTAAAGAAATATAGTAAACATACTTGTTGCCAAGTCTCAAGAGAAAGAACTCAAAAAACAACCCTTTATTTGCATAATATTCTTTCCTTCTGATATAACAAAATAATACAAAGATTCATAATCAAAAGCCAAAAGATCAATAGCCCCCATTGACTCATTGTTGGGATAAGATCTGGATTACAATCAGCTTGATTGCAAATAGGGGCAAAAGTATTTGGTGGAGCAGTGGTAATAATACCTCCTTCTATCACAGAGAAAGTAGGCAAGACTCCTGAAGGTCTCCAATAATTTAATTCATATACGCCAGGACTAGTTTCTGGGATAGGTGTTCCAAATATTGGTGCGTTTAACACGCCTCCATTACATGGAACAGAAATGTAAAAATGACTATTGGATGCGACTCTAATATCTAAGCCTGATGCAAGCATTCCTGCGGCAGGAATTCTCATAACATCATGAAAATATAATACATTATTGACCAAGCAATTTTGAGCATCTTCACAATGACATGGATCACTAAAACTTATCAAATTGCTAGAATTAAAACTCATCTTACTTGGACATGGGGTACATTTTCC
>CAYOBX010000022.1:20464-24687 GCA_964402245.1 uncultured Saprospiraceae bacterium
TTTCATTTCCATTTAGAATGCCATCTCCACAAGTGGCAATAGGAGTCATACTTATATTAAAATCAAAAGGTTGATTACTCCAACGGTCATCCCATTCTATATAATAAGACTTTCCTTTAATAATGGGAAAATTAATAATTTTTGAAGCGGTACCTGTCGGCGTAAAGTCACTAGGGCTTCGTTTACAATCATCATCAGATTCGGCTACTATTTGTAAGTTTTCACAAGAGCCTTCATATAAATATAATCTAGTATCCGCATTGCCTCCACAGCTTTCAATGCTTAGCGTTCCACTGTACTCTGGTACAAGGATATACCAATTGGAATGCATTGCAGAACTATTACTAGCTCCAAATCCAGAGGTCGGCCCCGGGCTTGTATAAGTGCCAGAAATTCTTAGGGGCATTGCAGTGGTACATACCTCTAAAGCTCCTCCCAAACAAGGCATACAGGCTCCTCCACAATCAATCCCTATTTCATTTCCATTTTGAATACCATCTCCGCAGAGACTAGCACAAGGAGCACAATTTTCACCGCCACAATCGACCCCTATCTCGTCACCATTCGCGAATCCATCGGCGCAGCTTGCCGCAATTCCGTTATTACTACAAGCTTGAGAATTCAATATTGAAATTCTAGCTCCATTTATTTCAAACAAAGACCTCATTCTAAGTTTCTGCCCAAGGGTAAATAAGTTCATACAGGCATCATCTGAATAATCCATGTAATTTTGGAACATATCAGGTAAGTCTACACCGCTTGTTTCTGTGCAACTATTTTTACTAGGATGAAGGCAAGGATCACTTTCTACATTTGAACTACTAGCTAATGGTGTATCTGCAACCCCGTCATCGACACCGCAACCCCCATCTCCCCAAATATGAATTAAGTTGAGCCAATGTCCAACTTCATGGGTAGCTGTTCTGCCTAAATGAAATGGAGCTACAACTGTACCTACCGTTCCAAAATTTTGATAATTGATCACAATACCGTCCGTACTAGCATTTCCTCCAGGGAACTGTGCGTACCCCAGTAGTTGCCCTCCTAAATTCGCAACCCAAATATTTAAATAAGCATCAGTATCCCAAGGATCTTTTCCGCCTAATTGGCTTTGTTTTATTTGATTATCTATCCCAAATGCTGCAATAGTAGTAGGGGTACGTGTAATCCCATTTGTTGTAAACCCATTTGGATCAACATTCGCTAAACAAAATGAAATTTCTGTGTCTGCGGCTACATCCAAAAATTCATCAGGTGTATTATTAGCATCTGCATTCTTTCTGCGAAAATCTTCATTGAGTACTTCGATTTGGGAATGGATTTGTGCCTCACTTATATTTTGACTAGCTGTTTCATATAAGATATGAACTACTACAGGTATCGTTATTATGGTTGGGGCCATGGATTGGGCTGGTGCATTTGGGTTGGTAGGTATTTGCCGATCAATCTCTTCCATAGCATCCTTAATATTAGGATGTTGTTGGATTTGATCTTCCATATAGGCGGTGGTGCCACAGGTACCTCTGGATTGGGCAGCAAGCGGCAGGCTATACAGTAAAGATACCAGTATAGCAAGGACTATAATACGTAAAGGATTATTACTCAAACTAATAACATTTGTTCACTACAATGTGGGATATAGGATATCGCTAAGTTGTTAATTAGGAAGTATAAGGCAAAAACATATTAATTAATAAATTGGTCGTTTTAGGCTACGGTAGTCTAAAATGGCTAATTTATTATTATGTTTTACCTAAAAGGAATAACTAATTATTGTTGGAAGGATGTAAAAGGAAGGTATAGGGTATAGTTGTAATTTACTTGATGCAAAATAAGAGTTTCGCTTACTAAAGTCAATATTTTTCTTTGAAATTATACGACAGGATTAACTTAACTAATTACTTAGTCATACTTCGGTGTTTTACGGTATTAACAAAAAACAATAGAAATAAATAAAATTTTAATTCGTTAATATATAGAAAATATAACATATAAATATTAGCGCAAATTCATGAAAAACCAAATTGATTTTTTAGTTCTACTTTTAACCATTCTCATTTTGTCCAGTCTGCCAAATAAATTAAATTCTCAAAACTTAGTTGCTAATGGAGGATTTGAAGATGTTAATTCCTGTGTAGAATTTAATGCAAAATGTGCTCCTGAAGCATGGTTCAGAATTCCCCCAACAGATGTTAATGTAATCACTAAAAAAGTTTCAAGAGTATTTGATGGAGATTATTCTGAAATAATAGTAGTAGAAAATAAAAATCACCCAAAAACTTATAGAGTATTTCTTTATACTATGCTTTTGTGTCCACTAATACAAAATCAAGAATATACGCTATCGTTTTACTTAAATTCAATTTATCAACCTAATTACGAACTAGGAATTCTATTCTCTACTGAGGAATTAATTACAGGTCTAGTAAACCCCCTAGATTTTAAACCTTCTATAAAGGTAACTGGCGGTTTAATCAAAAAGAAAAAAAAGAAAGAACAATGGCAATTCATTGAAATAAATTATAAAGCTAATGGAGGAGAAAAATTTATAACATTAGGTAATTTTAATTCAACTCCGTATATATTTACAAAAAAAGACAAGCCTAATAATTCTCAAGGAGACCTAATATACCTGATTGATAATATTTCATTAATTCCAAATAATCCTAATTCAGAAGATTTGTGTGATATTGAAGAATCTACTAAGTTACTCTACGATTCTAATTATAGACACACTTATAAAAAAGGAGTTGAAAAAAAGACGGAGATTATAATGGACATAAATAAACCAATTCCTTTAATTGAAACTGAACAAGTTCAACCAATTACAGAAATTGAGCTTAAGAAGAAAATTGAAATTTCGGATATAGTTTTCGATTTTGATAAATATACAATAAGGAATAATTCTAGAAACCTTTTGGACAGTATAATCATGACAATTAAAGATTATCATCCAAATGAAATAGAAATTATTGGACATACCGACAGTTATGGAAGCGAGCAATATAATTTAGAATTGTCAATAAAGAGAGCAATGTCAATTGAATTATATTTATTAAATGGTTATCCAAGCTATTTAGGTAAAATTGAATCTAAAGGAAAAGGAGAAGCAGAATTTAAGGTTGATAACTCAACAGAGGAGAATAGAATGAAAAATAGAAGGGTTGAGATAATTCTGAAAAAATACCCTGATGGTTGAAGTTTGTAACCATAGCCGTCAGACTATGGTTTGTTGTCTCAGGACTCGGCAACAAGTATGTTTTATATTTTTAAGAAAGTTACTTCGGCACTATATAAAAAAAGGTGCAGAGATTAGTTTCTCTGCACCTTTTCTTATTGATTTGTTAGAATGAATCTATAATAGACTTGTTACCCTTTAATAAACACTCCCCTGAAAATGTCTTTTTCCAATATTTTGTCCTAAAACATGAGTCCGTAGCTAGGCTATGCACTAATTTTTTAAGCTAAACTATCGAAAAAATCCAAATTTCATAGAAGCATTTCTTAAAGGGTAACAAGTCTAATATCAAGGACATTTAATCTCTATTCTCGCTTCTCTGCTCTCCCTTCTTATTTTATCGCATACACAGGATACTGTCGTTTAATCAATTCATAGCTACCAAATAAAACGCCTGAAAAGAATAAATCACCTGCAACCGTATTTAAGAAAAACGGAATCCCTGCTATATATGCTTCTCCAATACCCAATAGTGTTTTTGGATATATTGGACTAATCCACCAAGCACTTAAGTTGGTCAATAAGAAGAATATAGAGGATGCTATTAAACTAGCTATAATGACATTACTAAATTTTACTTTTTTGATAACAACCGTGCCCATCAAGGCAATTAAAATAAATGCAGCATAGACCATTGGCATGCCCATCCAAGAGAAGCCGTCATAATAAGCACCGTATACTAGATTGTTTAAAATTAAATCACTGATCCATAATGCTACTAAGGGAATAATAAAGGCTAACTGTTTTTTGTTAAAATAAGCTGCTCCAAATAAGGCCATCCCTCCAATAGGGGTAAAGTTAGGTGGATGAGGCAATAAACGACTCAATGCAGCTATTACTACTAAAATTGCAACAATAATAATTCCTGGATTTTTCTTGAAATTCATAATGATACTTATCGAAGGTATTGGAATAAAATCTATTATTTTAATTTGCCTTATACTTCACTTCCTACGGTGTAAAATGCTTAGACTGTTTGGTAAGT
>CAYOBX010000023.1:0-23045 GCA_964402245.1 uncultured Saprospiraceae bacterium
TATTTCTGTTTTGGCGAGGATCTCGTTACGCCATTGATGGACAGATACATTATTAGTGGTGATGATAAGTGTTTGACTAGAAATGGTAGCCATTGTACCAATCCCGATAATCGTTTTACCAGAACCGCATGGTAAGACTACAATTCCATTCCCTCCATTTTTGTCTCCACTATGGTAGAATGCATCTACTGCTTCTTGCTGATAATCTCTTAATTGAAAAGGATTACCCACAATGTCAGTAGTCCTTAATTGAATGGCTAGGTCGTCTCCTTTTGCATAACCGCATAGGTCTTTGACGGGAAAGCCAATTTTGATAAGGGCGTGTTTTACGGCTCCTCTATTGGCTGCTTTTATCCAAAATTGATTGGGGGTTATTTTATGAAAGTATGCCTCTAGGCTCTCTTCATGTTTTAATTGTTCATAGATGAACTCATCTTCTACACGTAATAATAAAAAGTCCGCTTTTTCTTTTTCTTTTACTAACACTAATTTGCCATAGGTGCTATACCATTCCTGTAAATCGGTTCGGACATTGGCAGGTAAACCATATCGGGATAGTTGCTCTAGCCCTTCTAATAATTCGCTTACTGGAATGTCTAGTGCAGCAGCGTTCCAAAGCGATAAAGGGGTGACTCGGTAGGTATGGATGAATTCAGGCGATTTTTCTAATTCAGCGAAGCGAGCTAAGAAGTCTCGTCCTTCGCTGAATTTTGGATGCTGTACTTCTAGCATCATGGTATGATCGCTTTGTACTATTAGTGGTCCGTTTGTCATTATTTTTTTATGCTGACTTGATAATCAGTTTTGAAATCTTTTAAGATGTTTTTGAGAATTGCCTCGTCGCTTTTCAAGAAACTAATACTTCGTTTTTCTTTATCGAATGTTACAGAAATTCTGGCTTTCAGCAAGACCGATAAGAAAGCCTCATAAAAGGGTTTATTAGAAATGGTATAAACCAGCCATTCTTTTCGTTCAATGGTGATTTTTTGCTTGGCTGACTTCTTAGTTTTTTCGACTTTTAGACTTGGAAAAACACTTTTGGCTGATGTAGGTAATGGCGTGAAATTCTTATCTGTATGTTCAATGAGCATAGGGATGACTTCCGACTTTTGTAGTTTTTCATAGAGGTTAGTCGGTTTTCTAATTAATCGGATCGTGGGGGTGATAGTGGCTTCTGTATGAATATCAGCTAGAGGTTGTTTTTTTAAACCTTCATATAAACCGAAGCCTTCGTAAAGGGTGAAAACATCTGTCCGTTCCGACCATTCCTTTATTTCCATCAAGACATTTTGAGGGATAGGCGTATTGGATAAGCTACTTAAAAACTGGGCAGTATCAAAAGTAGGATGTTCTATCAAATGATTTAAGACATACTGTTTTTCTAGTTTTAAAATAATCTGATGATCTTCTTTTAGCATTTTGGTTAAGGGAGCTAAGGTACTCAGTATAGCGATAGGGTAGGTAGGTGCATCAATATAAATTTCAAAATTAGGTTGCACGGAAACTTTAGTGGAAAGGGGTTGATTGTTTAAGACATGGAAAAATGTGGGCCGTAATTGAAAGGCTACTAAGGTACCCATTTCAGGTTTTTCTCCAGTATAAGGATTTTTATCAATTCCTATGTTTACATAGCCTAAGGAGTACAAGTATCTTGTCAAAAATCGTTCAATAAATCGTCCTTCTACCTTTTCAAATCCTTTTGGGTCATCCTCCTTAATACAATTATCTTTCATTTCACCTCTTCGACCATATGTTTCTCCTTCTATGAAATTATAATACCTAGGATACAGCACTTTTTTCTTGGGTTTCTTCCAACCTGCATTCTCCTCTATATAGACCTTTTTAGGAATAAAAAACCATGGATGCTCCTTTTTCATCCGTTCAATTAAATCCCTAGTAGCATACCATGTATTAGGGCTTAAGGTAGCTAATACATCCAGTAAAATACTTTTACTCTTAGCGAAATCTAATGTAGGTATTACACCTGTGGCTGATCCCCAACTAGAAAAGCTATCAAAGAAATTAAATATTCCTCTTCTGCTACTCATCAAATCATTATGCGTACCATGCCTTTCTTTAAAATGCCGATAAAGATATTTTTCTTGTTCTAAGGCAGATAGTTTCAAAAAACTATTAAAGTGACCTTCTCGAATTTCTATATAGTTCTCTTTAAAAGAAGGTGCTGAACTAGTATATCCCGAATACGTTCCTTCTGTATCATAATCAATCCATTTTAGACGTAAGGCTAGTTCATCAATATAATCTATCCAAAACACACCCATATCTTTGTCATAATCCTCCATTAATTCTGGACGACCTAATTTTTTAGCGATCCGTTTGTATTCACTTTTGGAGAGTAAATTTCCATAGACCGTCCGCTTGATCTCATGTTCTTGTACATACTGCATAAACAAAAAGAGGTCTCTTCGAATATCGTAGGGAGTAGTGTGAATATCTAGATTCTTTGTATCTATATTAGTAGTCATGAGTAGGTATTAAAATTAAGGTTAAGTGGTCTGACAAAAATAAACTGACATTTTGAAATGATGATTAGATGGTTATGATTGTTAGCGTGACGTTGACAATCAAACAATCTTGGCAATCATTGCTGGACAACTTGCTTAATAACATTACCACTTTTTGATACTATCCGTTCTACGGTAGCCAAAGCACTTTTGGGAAAAGCTATATACTCATCGGATAATAGAATAATAGATTGATTTTTTTGCAATCCTTTTTCGACTAATACTCTTAGACTTAAGTCGGTTATTTTAGCGACTAATAAATTTTTATGGATTATTTCTTTACCATACTTCTTTTTGAAAGCGATAAAAGCCGCATCGAAAGCAGTAGCGTTTTCTCTTAACCAAGCTATGAGTGGATGTGACCAAACAGCAGCTGGTGAATTAGAAATATGTACTAGATCAGGTTTGGCGAAAATAGTAATGACAGATAGTTTTTGTAAAAAAGCAACTTGATTTAAAACGGTCAGGATAGATAAAGGAATCGTTGCTAATTTGAAGCGTAAAGTTCCATCTTCTTTTACTTGTAAATACTGATCAAAATCTGTGGTTGCCTCCTCTGCTATAGCTAAGCGATAATAAGGGATCTTGGCTACTTTTTTTCTTTCTAATAATCCAGCTTTCCATCCAGCTTCACAAAAACTATTGACACTATATCTGGCAGGATATTTTTTATCAATATCTAATTCGTTTCGCTTTTTGGGATAATCCCATATATATAATAAAGTAGCGAGAGCATCTTCAGTAAACCATTGATTGGGAGCTAGTCTTTTTAAATGAAAGAAAATGAAACTTGCAAAAGACTTTCCTTCATCGAAATACTGACTAGACAAGATCAGTGCGCTATCCGCTAATTGCCAATGACGCAATTTGATTTTTGAAATATGCTCTTCATTGAGCATGATTGCTCCCTGTCGTAATTTATTGCTCTTAAAAGCTACACCACTTAGAGTTGACTTAGGGCTAGTCTGAATGGCTTGTTGAAGTTCTTTTCTGATATTTTCGTCGCTATACTCCCCTTTACCTTCTATTGTTTTTAGTGCTAGGAAAGGGCTAGGTAAGTACTCCATAAAAGCAGTAGGAAACATAAATCGTTGCCGTTCTGCTTTAGCATTGCCGCCTAATGGTTCTTCATACTTAACCAATAAACCTTTTTGAACAAGATTGGTTTGTACAGCTTTTAATACAGATCCATACTTTTGGGTAAATGTACCTCGATCTATATAATAGTATTTACTTGGTTTGGGTAATTCTTTATAGGCGGCTTCAAATACTCGAATATCTGTTATCCATTGATTAAAAGCTAGGATATGTAGCACCATCTTTTCTTTATCCGATAATTTTTTGATAAGCGGTAGAATCCCTTCCCCAGAAAGAAAATAGGTTTTAAATAAATCGAAGTGATCCATCGTATTCTTTGGTAACTTTCTAGCTTTGATAATCTTGCTTTTATCTCCAGCCGTCAGTCCATTTTGATACATCTTTATAATGGCTTGTTCTTCTTGGACTTTGGTATATTTTATGACCTTATTCATACTTTTTCTTTTAAAGTAAATTGGACGAATTTGGATACATTTCTTTCCTGAATCTAAGGATTAAAGGTACGTAATAACTATTCTAGTTTTAATTATCTTTGTAAAAAATGTAAAGATGACAGCAGATTTATTAAAAGAATAACTATTAATCCAGACATATTATTCGGTAAGCCTTCTATTCGAAATATGCGTTATTCTGTAGCAATGATTTTGGAATTATTTGTTGTCGGAATGACGATGGAAGAAATTTTAGAAGATTATCCTGATTTGGAAAAAGAGGATATTTATGCTTGTTTTATGTTTGCTGCTAAATTGGTAAATGTACAAAACATTAGGAAGATAAAAGCTGCTTGATGAAATTTATTGTTGATGCTCACTTTCCTAAACGCCTAGCCACTTGGCTAATCAGTAATGGTGATGATGCCATTCATACCACTGACCTACCTAATAAAAATAACACTTCTGATAAAGAAATTATTGCTGTTCACGAATAAAGTTGGTTCTAATTTTTTTCTTGAAAATGCGATCTATGTTGATATAGTGAGTATTTTCTAGGAGAAAATAAGGCCAAAAGAGGCAGTCAAGAGTTAGTGGTTATTTTTTCCCGTTACTAAACACTATTAAGCTTTAAAATTAGTAAAAATAGATTTTTTCGATAGGAGCATTCTTATGCTTTTTTCTAAAGCGATAAGATTAGGATTGATGATAGCGTCCGATATTATTTTGCTAACCTCTTTTGCAATTGGACTACGATTGGGAGTCATTGAATTCTTTAAAACTTGACTATTGGTATAAATTTCTTTTGAGGTGATTTTTTCTATTATAGCAACGGCATCTGCAATATCTTTAACTAGACTTTTTTCAATAATAAACTGCTTTTTGTTGACTTTATTTAATGGAATGGAAGAAGGGGAGGATGTAGGAAGGAGGGATTTCTTTAGGATTAAGTTATTTTCATCTACATGCAGATGATGGAAATAATTTTTATTCGAAACAATTTTTTCAATAATATCAGTAGCAACGGCAATATCCTTAATTAGGTCTTTTTCAATATCAATAGGTATTGTTGCTATGGAATTATTTTGAGGAGTAGCAGCATCTTCCTGTGGCGGATCATTCGACTGCACAAGCTCAACATCCATGCTACTTGGATTACCTAAGACTATTCTACTTAGGCTTTTTTTTTTAGATCAATAGTAGGAATGGTATCGTTTGAATCATCTTTTGAGATGAATGCTTCTATAATTTCAACAGCAACGGCTACTTCTTGAACGGTATGTGCTCGAGTATCATCTTGAGGTAGTTCTTTGTCGACTGTATCAATATTATTGGATGGATTTAAAGGAACTGTAGGTATGAATTTATTAACAATATCTTCCGAAATTTTGCTTTCCTCAATCTTAGTAGTCGCTATTGTTTCTTTGTTATCAGGAGCATCTATATCAGGAGTTTCGATATTTTCTACGGCATCCTCTTCAATAGCAGGAGGTAGGAGTATGGCATTGGCTAAGTCCCCACCATCTACGATTATTCCTGTAATAGCAACGGCTACTGATATATCCGTAATTAATGCTTCATTGGCCCTCTTTTTTTGTTCGGCGACGCTTCTATTAAGATTTGCTGCTACTTTTGCTCTCAAAGCCGCAGGATCTGAGGTAGAGTGGTCGCGTTCAATCGTATCTTCATCAATTGGTGCTTTTTCACCAATTTCATTATCAGGTTCTCTAAAATCTTTTGGTTGTGGTAGGTCTTCAATATTTTTTAAGCCAAAATAATCCATAAATTTAGTGCTTGTTCCATATTGAAGTGGCTTTCCCGGACCATCTCCTCTTCCAACGATAGCCACTAACTCTTTTTCTAATAATTTTTGAACGGCATAATCACAGCTAACCCCTCTAATTTTCTCCATTTCACTTTTAACCACTGGTTGCTTATAAGCTATAATAGATAAAGTCTCTAATGCAGCTTTAGATAATCGTTTTTTAGTTTTTTGTTTTAAATAAGTCCCAATCGTATTATGGTAGGAAGTTTTAGTTAAGAATTGGAAACCACCCGCAATTTCTACTAATTCAAAGGAAAAATGCTCCTCTTGGTATTTTTCTTTTAAACTAGCTAATGCCTTCTCAATGGGACCCTTCTTGAATTTGGTATCAAAACTATCTTTTAGACAGTTTCGTATCTCTCCAACTGTTATAGGGGACTGAGAAGTAAATATTAAACTTTCTATATGTTGTACTAAATGATCCATTCTTATCCAATTTACATACAAAGGTGTAGTTATGCTTTGTTCTTTATTTTTTGAGTCTCATGAGACTGTCTAAAAGTGAATTTTGCAAGCAAAATATGGTATTGAACGCAGAGACGCAAAGATGCAGAGAACAAATATAACGCTGCATCTTTGCGTCTCTGCGTTCAATTATGATGTCGCTAGTTTTGATAAATCTCTTTTTAGACTAGCCCACATACATTAACGATCTGTCTGAGATGTATAACGTTGACAACGCCTTGTACAAGTAGTATTAGCAGTCTGACAGCGGAGCGATCTGACCTCTGACAGCAAAGCGGTCTGACTTCTTTACTTTGCTAGCGGCGGCAAAAATAAGCTTTTTCGTCTGGTTCTTTTCGGCAATTATCGAAAATTTAAAGATTATTTGTTAAATCTTATGCTATTTGCGAATGCTATATCGTTAGCGTTTTTAAATTTAAATTTAATTTACATTTTAATTCTTTTAGATTTTCACAAAATAACAAATATGAAATTCCAATTATTCTTAGCCATTGTTTTTTTTGCCCTTGTAAGTTGCGATAATATCACTACGGAAGAACAAAAAGCGGAAGAAGATTTTAAAGAGAATATGAAAGAAGCCAAGGAAGATCTTGGAGGTGCTTTTAAAAATGTTGGCGAAGCCCTCACTAATTTAAAAAAGAAGCACAATATAGAAGATAAGGAGCCGATTAATTTTCGGGATATGAAAGCTTTAATGCCTGCTAGCCTAGGTGGTATGGAGCAATCGGATAATAGTGGACAAACTAGTGGTATTCTAGGAATGAAAATATCCACGGCGAAGGCTATCTATGAGGAAGGCAACGCAAAATTAGAAATAAAGATAACCGATATCGCAGGGGTTGGTAAGTTGGCCTCCAAACTAGCAGATTGGACCAATCTTGATATAGATAAGGAATCAAAAGATGGATATGAAAGAACGACGACCATTGATGGATATAAGGCCTATGAAAAATATGATGCCCGTAGACAGAAGGGGAAAATAGCGATGATTATTGATGAACGGTTGATCGTAGATATTGAAGGTCGTAATATTACGGAAGATCAGTTGAAGGATGCATTAGAGGATATTAGTATACGGAAATTGAAGCGTTTGATTAAGTAAGATCTTTGGAACATGACTGCTGATAATAGCGTAAGAAAAGTATCTACCATCCAATTTTGGATAAGGAGTACTTTGCAGTAGTTTTATTATAGTACTCGGCAACAAGTATGTTTAATATTTTTCTTTAGAGGCAGCAAATTTGATTTGTTTTTTTTTAAAACAAACCAAATTTGCTGCCTCTAAAAAACTATTCAAAGCTACTGCTTGCCGAGTATTAAAGCTATCTTCAAAGTTTTGGTGGTGAAACTTAAAAATATAATATGAAACAAAAAGATACATACGTAGCAATAATGGCAGGAGGGATAGGAAGTCGATTTTGGCCAGCCAGTAGGGTAGAGCGACCTAAACAATTTTTAGATATTTTAGGCTGTGGTAAATCTTTAATTCGTCTGACGTTCGAGCGATTTTTGAATGTTTGTCCGACAGAGAATATTTTTATTGTGACCAATGGAATGTATAAAGATTTAGTACTAGAGCACTTACCGGAGCTAACAGCGGATCAGGTGTTATGTGAGCCTTCCCGAAATAATACAGGTCCATGTGTAGCCTATACCGCATTCAAATTATTTCACCTCAACCCAAATGCTAATTTCATTGTTGCGCCTTCTGATCATATTGTATTAAAGGAGCAAGCATTTGTTAATTATTTAAAACAAGCCTTAGCTTTTACGGCAGAGAATGATGCGATTGTCACCTTAGGTATTCAGCCAACGCGTCCAGATACAGGCTATGGCTATATTAATTTTTCTGCCAATGGATCGACGGTGCATAAGGTGGTCGATTTTAAAGAAAAGCCAGATAAAGCAACGGCGGAGACTTATTTGCAAAGTGGTGATTATCTATGGAATGCTGGAATTTTTGTTTGGAAAGCTTCGACTGTCATTCAGCAATTTAAAAAATATGCTCCAGAGATTCATGCAATTTTAGGAGAAGGGGCTCCCTTTTATAACACCCCTGACGAGCAAAATTTTATAGATAAGGCCTATCCAACTACTCCTAGTATCTCGGTAGACTATGCTATTATGGAGAAATCGGATAATGTCTATACGATTCCTTCAGAATTTGGCTGGTCAGATTTGGGGACTTGGGCCTCGTTGTTTGCAGAATCAGAGAAGGATGAACAAGGAAATGTAGTGAATGGAGATGCTATATTCTTAAATGAAGTATCTAATAGTTTAGTTAGGATGCCTAAAGGGAAACTATTAGTAGCTAAAGGTTTGGATGACTTTATTATTGTAGACGAAGGAGATGTATTAATGATTTATCCAAAATCGAAAGAGCAAGAAGTGAAGGCGGTGACACAAATGTTGAAAGAAAAGAAAGCGGAATTTATATAAGAGATTGGGAGAATGATTGAACACAGAGGCACTGAGACACAGAGAATAAAATTTACTCTGTGCCCCTGTGACTCAGTGTTCAATTTTTTTATAAATAGCTCTGAAACTCCTTATGCCACTTTAGACCAACCCAAGCGGAAAACGAGCATCAAGCCCACAATAAATAGCATTGCATATTGTACAGGAATATAAGAGAAAACAACAATATGCGTTTTTTCTAATACCCACATAGTAATTAAAGTAGCACCGATCATCATAATCAATCCTGATAGCTTACCAAACCCTGGAATAGTATCCAAACTCACCGTTCTTTTTATAATAAAAATAGTAGCGATCATGGACAGAATGGGCAAGATTTGAGTGTATATATCTGTATCAAAAATACTACTACGTTCGAAAGTAAATAGATAAATACTCAATGTAATGGCGAATATACCGGGTATTGCGACTAGAAAAATAAGGATAGAATAATAGCCCTGCCAAACAGATTCTTCCTCCTCTCCTTTACCAATAATAGTTCCTATTAATGCGGCAATGGGGACCAATAAGAAAAAGGAAAGGATATAGGAGGGATTATTAGATAATAAATCAAAGAATTCTTTGAGTGTCATATGTGGGAAATTTTGCTTGTAAGGTATTGAATGCAGAGGTGCGGAGATGCAGAGAATAAATAACTTTACGCCATATCTCCCCGTCTCAGCGTTCAATAATAACCTTTATTTGTGTCTCGTTACTAAAGCCCAAATATAACGCCAAATTAATCAATTCAAAAGATAAGGTAACTACCTAGAGGTCAGGAGTCAGGGGTCAGGGGGATTTCCTTAAAAAGAGAGCTATTTCGTCTTCGATTCAAGATGATTCTGCTTTCGATTACGCAAAATGTTCTGTCGCCTGACTCCTGACTCCTAGCCAATTACAAGATAAGATAAATTGTAGAATTAGATTTCTTTATCGATCTGCCAAAGTAACATCTTCAATAAATGTGATTACTTCTCCATCAATAAAATCTATTTCTGCTCTTACTATATAAACACCAATCGGAAGAGGTTCGCCATTAAAAATACCATCCCAACCTGTCGATACATCTCCTGGCGATAAATTAGACTGATCATAAACCATAGAACCATACCGATCAAAGATAGATAAGCGTCGAATTAATCGCACCGCAGGACCTCCTTCAATAAAGAATCGGTCATTAAATCCATCATTATTAGGAGAGAAGGCATTGGGTATAAAGATGGGTCGATCAAAATCTACTAATACGGTAATCGTTCCAGAGTCTGAGCAACCTCCAGGATTAGTAGCTGTTACTTGATAAATACCTGATTGAGAAGGTGTTACTCTTGGATTTGGGCAATCGTTACAAGTCAAAGAATCGGGGGTCGTCCAAGTATACATCACTCCTTCTGGAAGAGATGGAAATGCATTGAGCTGTATTTCCTCCCCTAAAGTTACCGTTTGATCTTCACTAACGATCAAGGTGAATTCTCCAGGCTCATCAACAGTTGCGGTGGTTGATACTTCGCAACCACTACTATCTCTTACGAACAAAGTATAATCTCCTGAAGCTAGATTAGGAATAGTCGGACTAATCTGAAAAGATTGTCCTTCCAAACTATAGGTATAAGGTGCTGAGCCACCAATTCCTTGTAATGTAATAGCGCCATCTGTATTGCCAAAGCAAAAGACATTTTGTATTACAGGTGGTCCTATAGATAGTTCATTTGGTTCTACTATCAAGCCCATTTGGGTATTGGTACAGCCATTAATATCTGTTACAGTTATCGTATACATACCTTGTTCTAAATCAGAGATAGAGGCTATATTTTGTCCACTATTCCAGTCGAAGTCATAAGGCATTTGACCACCAGTCACACTTGTTGCAAAGGCACCGTCTACTTCCCCAAAACAACTTATATTGGTACCTGCTAGATTGACTGTGATAGAATCTGGTTCTGTCATAATGGTATCTATAATTCCTCTACAATTTTCGGCATCTCTTATTTCTATAGAATAATTATCAGCAGATAAATCTTCCAAAGTAACTGTATTCCCGTTTTCATTAGGAGAAGTGATTACATTGGTATTATTGATAACACTTAATAGAGGACCATTGCCATTGTGGCTTAAAGTAATGGTTCCATCTGCATCTCCATTACAGCTTGGTTGGGTAATAGTGGCAGAAAGAATATTGACCACTCTTTCCGATAACGTAATTAGAGAGTCTGTTGTCACACAATTATTTTCATCCTGTACGCTAATTGTATAATCACCTATTGGCAAATCATCTGCTTCATTATTGATCGTAAATCCATTGCCTAAGTTATATTCATAGGCTCCAGTGCCACCATTTGCTGTTACATTGATAACACCATCTGTTCCGCCTCCACAAGCTGGAGCAGAAGTAGAGATATTACTAATAGATACAGGAGTTGGCGATTCTACAATTGTAGTGGCAGTATTAGAGCAGGTAGCGTCATTTGTTACGACGACAGTATACTCGCCTGTTTCTAAGTCTTGAATATTCGCAATAGTCTCGCCATTGTTCCATGTAATCTCCATTATATCTGCTTCGGATTGAATATCTAAGAGAATACTACCATCTGAAGAAGTGGCACAATTGGTACTATCAGGAGTTGGCGTTAAGGTAATTGCATTAACATCTTCACAGCAAGGTTCCATACTAAAGACGGGATTATCTGCACCGTTAATATTTACAGGGAATTCACAACCACTATCTAAGGTTACCATTAGATTTACTTCTGGAGAACCTAAACTATTATACATCACATCATGTGGACCAGATGTATTCGCAGATGCTATATCTGCTCCCTCTCCAAAAGTCCATGCCCAACTACTAACAGTCCCTTGCGAAAGTAGGACAAAAGTTTCTGCTGATGGAAACTGAATAATATTTCCATAACAGCCTTCTGTTAATATAAATGGTTGTCCAATTTCAACAGAGCTATCAATTGTAGCGGTAGTATCTTGTGGACACATTTCCGAATCTCTTATGTTGATTGTATAGTTACCTGCGGGTAGATTAGAAAGCACACTTTCATCGCCAAAAGTAACTCCATTATCAATGCTAAATTCAAAAGGGCCTACACCTCCTGACACATTTATATCAATAGATCCTACAGGATCACTTGGACAATCGACTGCCATTGGGTTTATGGAGTTGATTGTTATTGGAGGAGGCTGAAAAGCAGTAACGGATGTGGTATCACTTGTACACCCTTGTTCATCTGTAACAATTACCGTATGCCTTCCTTCGGATAAATTATTAACTTGTTGATCTGTAGTTCCATCGCTCCATTCATATGTATAAGTGCCTGAACCACCACTTGGAATTGCTATTGTAGATCCGTTTGAATCTCCAAAACACGTTAAGCGGATGGGTTCTACAGATACTTCAATAGAATCTGGTTCCATGATAGAAAAGAGTGGAGCCGTACCTTGACAACCATTTGCATCGAATACCTCTACTTCATAATCTACACCTGCTGCTAAACTAATTAAAGCGGTAGCATCAACAAGACCATTTCCATCTAAAAAGTCATATTGAAATGGACCTTGTGCGCCTTGGTCATTCACTATTATTTCAACACTTCCTGAATTGTCATTAAAACAAGTAAGATCCTGAGGATTATTGATCGTAATATCTTCAAGAATTAATTCTTCGATTTCTATACCTTGCACTGCTGCTTCACATCCATTAGCATCCGTTACCGTAACGGTATAATCGCCTATACCAAGGCCCGTCATCGTTCCTGTATCATTTGTGCCTATAGAACCTGTAGGTTGGAAGAATTCAAAACTATAAGGTGCATTTCCCCCTGAAGCAGTGATGGCAATGCTCCCATCTAACCCACCATCACAAGTGGCTAAGGTAGTAGTGTCAGTTGCAATAATAGCGGAAGGGCTATTAATCGTAGCTGTTACCAATTCCTCAATAACACAGTCATTATTATCTTGAATGGTAATGGTGTACTCTCCTTCTGGTAAATTTTCCAACAAGAGCGTATCATTGTTAGAAGGAAAAACTTGAAATGTAATACCATCGTCGCTATAGGTATAAGGCGCTTCTCCACCTTCGACTATTATTTGTAAAGTGCCATCTACATTAGTATTACAAGTAAGATCTGTTTTAATTGCAGAGGCGATGATAGAATCAGGATTACTGATAAAAACTCCATTATCAATATAGAGGCAATTGTTTGCATCTGTTACCGTAAGCGTATAGATGCCTGAAGATAAATTTTGAATCTCGGCAGTAGTTTCTCCAGTACTCCAAAGATATTCATAAAGTGGTGTCCCTCCATTTGGAATAGCAGCAAGCGACCCAGTGCTACTATTGTGACAATCGACAAAGGGATTTCCATCTACTAAAGCAAATAGAGCATCTGGTTCTGTTATATTTATATCGCCAACCGTTCCTGTGCAGCCATTAGCATCGGTTACAGTTACGATATATGCATTATCATTTCCTGGTATTTGAGATAATATTTCTTCTCCACCACTTATACCACTACCAAAATCATAAGTGAAAGGTGCTTCCCCACCAAGCATCTCTGTGATGATTATGCTACCATCTAAACTATCTTTGCAAGAAGCGTTTTGGGGCGAAGAAGCTACTAATTCTAGTTTCAAGGAATCAATGGAGGTTGTTTCCATAGCGATACATCCACTAGCGTCTCTTACCGAAACATTGTAAGTGCCGAATGGCAAATTATCGATAGTATCTGCTGTTACAAAATCTTGGACTATACCATAGTTATACTCATAGGGAGTTTCCCCTCCAGAAGCTTGCACGGCTATCATTCCTGCACTAGGATTACTACATTCTCTGACAGGAGAAGTGATGAGCGCAACATCTAGTACATTATCTGTAGCTAAATTTACAACGATAGAATCTTTACAGCCTGCTGTGTTTTCTACATTAATTTGATAATTATCAGGTTCTAGTTGAGTAAGAGATAAGGCGCTTTCCATTGGGTCATGTGACCAATTAACTGTAAATGGAAGGTTGGGAGGAAATACTACATCTAAATCAATTTCTCCAGTAGGCATACTTTGGCAACTAGCTTTTATCACTCTACTTGTATCTACTGAAATACTGTTTTCGGTATCGCAACAAGGTACTATATCAATAATATATTCTGTTAGGACTCTACAGCCTAAATCTGTTTCAATAGTAAGACTTATTATTTTAAAACCAATAGTTGCATAGTCAATAATGGGCACATAATTATCAGTTACAATAGTGTCTGTTATGTTTGCTCCCTCTCCAAAATTCCATTCATAACTAACAATATTGGCATCATCTATATTTTGGATAACCAAAGTTTTGGGAGAACCAAAACAATTGCCACCAGTATGCTCAATGGTTGGTTCTGGACCTTCAAAGTCACTAGAGCCACCAAACGATAGGGTAAAAGCATTGTCATCGCTAGTCGTATGAATCAATAGAGCATATACATCTCCTGTGAATAGGTTAATTGCGTCATCAAATGATTCAGGACAAGCCATTGTATTGGGGGCTGTAGCCAAGCCAGTAGATCCTGGGCAAGTAGCAAGAGAGGATCTAATAATCGTCTCATCTCCTCCATCTTGCCTAAAATCAAAACTTTCAAATACGACAAAGTCAAAATTGACCAATTGATTTTCAGGCTCAATTGTAAAAGTTAAGGGACCATTCCTTCCTACAGTCCAAACCACCCAAATAGAGTTAACCTCTGGATCAATACCAGGATTAGTCATGGTAGGCATACCACTTCCTGAAAATGCAGGAAAGCGGAGTTCATCTGTATTACATAATACTACAGCGCTTTCTATATCAGGGCCTGCGGTCGCCCCATTAGAAAGCACTATCTGACTCCATGCAATAGAGCAATTGATAAATAGTCCAATTAATAAAACGATTAATTCCTTATGCGTCTTCTTCATATCCGTATAACTTGAGAGCTGTCTTTTGATTGTAATAGGTTCTTTCGGAGGGGTGATTTTAAAAAATGGCTTTGTAAAGCCATTTTTTAAAATCACCCCTCTGAAGGACAATCTTGCCGAGCTTGCGAAGCAAGCGAGGCATAATTCACCTATTCAATTGATATTAAACGTTTTTTATTATAAAAATCGTCTATATAGACCGACAAAAATAAGGGAAATGTCTCTAGTTTGGCGTATAAATAGAAAAGCCGTAGTTTCTTAGAAACTACGGCTTTCACATTTAGGAGATTGGCGGATTAACAATCCGCCTTACGTTACTCAATACCATGCATCATTTTCTTCATAAATCCATTCATTAACATCAACACCACCGCTGCACCAATCGGAATGAAAGTAAAGATTAGGAAGAAAGTAGACATACTATTATTTTCTACAATTTGATCAATATAACTACCTGTTATACCACCCGCCCAGTTGGCAATGAAATTGGCAATAAACCATACTCCAAACATCAGACCGATCAACCGAACAGGGGCTAACTTACTCACATAAGATAGACCTACAGGCGACACACATAGCTCGCCGAGTGTATGAAACAAATACGCCAATATCAACCAAACCATACTAACAGAAGCTGTTTTTGCTCCTTGTGGAATAGCAGAACTACCAAATGCTAAAAAGGCAAAACCAATACCAACTAATAATAAACCTAGAGCGAACTTAATTGGACCAGAAGTGATAATACCTTTTTCCCAAAATTTAGAAATTAAAGGAGCAAGCGTAATGATGAAGAAAGAGTTTAAGATTGAAAACCAAGAAGCTGGAACTTCTGTTGCATCTGCTTTGAATTCTCGGTATAACATCCAAACAACGATTGCCCAAATGATTACAAAGCTAATTCCTAAAATGGTATTAGAAGTAGCTATATCTTTAAAAGTAACACTAAATAATTTGAATAATACCCAAGTGATAACAGATAAAGAACCAACGGTCAGTAAGGTATTTACCAATTTAAAGGTTAGTGCACCGCTACCAGCAAGATCTCTAGACGTATAATCATTAGCAAATACAGTCATGGAACCACCAGCTTGCTCAAATGCCCACCAGAAGAATACCGTAAAAAAGGTTAGAATAATAATTACCCAAACTCTATCTTTTTCTATTTTTGTTAAAGTAGGATCTGTTACAATGAATCCTACAATACTAACCACACTACCAAATAAAATTGGCGGAATCCAATTGGCATTAATGATATTTAAAATAGAGGCAGATTCTGGAGTAGGAGCAAGGAAAAGTTTTGTAAAATAAACAACTACTGCTAATGCTAATCCAATACCTGCCCACATACCTATTCTAGAAGAACCAGTATCATTTGCTACCGCTTTTTGTTTGGTTTTTTCAACTGGGGCTTCTTTAGGAGATAATCCAATATCTCCAAAGATGCTTTGTCCAAACCAAAATTGAAGCATCCCTAAAAACATAAAAATACCCGCTAATCCAAATCCATAACTCCAGCCAATCTTTTCTCCGATATAGCCACAAAGTAAAATACCTAGAAAAGCCCCTGCATTAATCCCCATATAGAAAATGGTATAAGCAGAATCTTTCTTGGATTCATCCGTATATAACTGCCCGACTATAGAAGAAATATTGGGTTTAAATAGTCCATTACCAACAATCAGACAGCCCAGCCCTGCATAGAAAAACGCTGGAATTGCTTCTATTGCCATACATCCATGCCCGATCGCCATAATCAATGCACCTAGCACTACCGCTTTTCTATAGCCCGTCAGTTTATCCGCAATGATACCGCCTATTAAAGGAGTCATGTAAACAAGCCCCGTATATAAGGCATATAATTCTAACGCATCTTTTCTTTCCCATCCATAGCCTCCATCCATTAAAGAAGAAGTTAGGAATAATACCAATAAGGCCCGCATACCATAATAGGAAAATCGCTCCCACATTTCTGTGAAAAATAAAACAAACAAACTAGCTGGATGATCCAGTATTGTTTGTTGCTTGATAATCGAATCGCCAAACTTTTCTGCCATAATTTAGTTAATTGTTAGGAATAGACTTAATTCTGAATGAAGAATTTTGAACCTGCCCGTTATGGAACGAGAGGTAAATACATACTGTACCTAAGGGTACAAAACGCACATTAAATAGCGGTTACATCCAATAAATTCACCTATTTTTATGTCAAATGACTTTACTTAAAATAGATCAAAAATGAAAATACATAATGAAATAAAGCTAAAATTAATTTTTTTTAGTTTAAATCGGGAAAAGACCAGCATTTAATTTTGTTTTTGTTGATAATATCAACGTAACATAGTTTACATTAATTATTCGTATTATGTTAGTATCGAAGATGTTTCAGATCATACTGCTATTAATGACTAGCTTTTTCTTAAGCAAGACTTTATTAGCTCAATCTCTAGTAATTAATGAAGTAGCGACTTCTAATAGTACATTTTTGGATGAAGATGGGGAAGCTAAAGATTGGATAGAATTATATAATGCCTCAGAAAATACTATCAATCTAGAAAACTGGTCTATTACAGATAATATAGAAAAACCAGAAAAATGGATTTTCCCAAATTGGGCCATTGCACCAAATGATTTTATGGTGCTTTTTGCTTCTGATAAAGACAGGCGATCTCCTTTATTTTATAATACAGTTATCAGAGAAGGGGACGCTTGCAGATATATTATACCTACTGTAAGTACAGATAATAATTGGAGGAATGTCGATTTTAATGACCAAAATTGGAGTATTGGAGCAACGGGCATAGGCTATGCAGATGGAGATGATGCCACCATTGTGCCTAATGGCACCCAGTCTGTTTTTATTCGACAAGAATTTATGCTGACTGATCCTACTACTGTAAGAGAAATATTGTTGCATATAGATTACGATGATGCCTTTGTGGCTTATATAAATGGTCAAGAAATAGCTAGAGCTAATATGGGCAGTAGTGGTGCTTTTCCAGGTGCTATTGCAAACATTACTAGGGATCGAGAGGCAGAAGTATATAGAGGAGGAGCTTTAGAAGAATATACATTAACGGATTTAGAAGGGCTATTATTAAATGGTAAAAACGTCTTAGCAATACAAGTACACAATATAAGTAATACGTCTTCTGATATGTCGATGATTCCTTATTTATCATTGGGAGCTACTACGGCTATCGGTACCTTTGAACCACTTCCTGAATTGGATATATCGACAACTTACTTGCACACCAATTTTAAATTAAAAAATGAAGAGACGGTTTACTTGTTTGATGATGCAAGACAATTAGTAGATAGTTTATTGATTCCTATAGTGGGTTTGAATCAAACGGCTGGACGATTTCCTGATGGAGTAGTGGGAGCGGTTCGTTTATTTGATGAAATTACTCCTGAAGCATCGAATACCACAGAAAATTATGTAGGTGTTGTGGATGGGAAAATTGAATTCTCGCATACAGGAGGCTTGTATGAAAATAGTTTAGATTTGGTCTTATCCACAAGCAATTCCAACGCAACTATTAAATATACAACGGACGGAAGTGATCCTTTATCGACCTCTCGAACGTATATAAACCCTATAGCTGTTACTAATAATTTAGTGCTCAAAGCCAGTTTATTTGCCGATGATTTTTTGCCAAGTACAATATATACGCAAAGTTATTTGGTAGGAACAGCACATGAATTGCCTGTAATATCTATGGTTGTGGATGAGCAGGATTTTTTTGATGAAGCGACTGGAATATATGCTTACGGGTTTGATTTTGAAGCTGATTTTCCACACTTTGGGGCTAATTTTTGGAAAGATATTGAAAAGCCAATACACTTATCTTTTTTCGAGCGAGACGGGCAACTGGGGTTTGCAAGTAATGCAGGCGTGAAAATATTTGGCGGATGGAGCAGAGGATTGGACCAGCGATCCTTATCACTATTTTTTAGAAGTCAGTATGGTGCTAAAGATTTAGACTATCCTCTTTTTGAGCAAAGACCTTATACTCAATATGAAGCGTTTATTCTGCGAAATTCAGGAAATGATTGGGAAAATACCATGCTTCGAGATTTGACATTAACGGGTCTAATGGAAGATTCTAATGTGGATATACAGGCAGGCCGACCAGTTGCTGCTTATATCAATGGGGATTATTGGGGCTTATATAATGTAAGAGAAAAAATCAATGAACATTATTTGGCTGCTTTACATGAAGTTCCTACAGAGGATATTACAATTCTAGAAAGGCAGCAAGAAGTTATTTTTGGTGATAATGCAGAATTTCTCACGCTAGTAGAATTTATACAACAAAACAGTTTATCAAATAATGATAATTATGAAGTGGTAGCAGAGCAGATTGATCTATTGAATTATATCCAATATCAAGTTGCCCAAATATATTTTGATAATACAGATTGGCCGGGTAATAACATCAAATATTGGAAACATAAAAATGGAAAATGGCGATGGATTTTATTTGACACTGATTTTGGATTTGGTATTTGGAATGATAATAACTTCAATAATAACACCTTGCGATTTGCTTTGCAAAGCAATGGTCCAGCTTGGCCTAACCCCCCTTGGTCCACTTTACTGTTTAGAAAATTAATAGAGAATGAGGGTTTTAAAAATTCGTTTATCAATACCTTTGCAGATGAACTAAACACTCGTTTTGAACCAACCAAAGTAAAGGCAAAGATTAACGAAAATGCTCAAGTAATTAGAAATGAGATGTCTCGTCATATCACTAGATGGTCACAGAGGAACTTTGCAAATTGGTTAAGTAGGGTGAGTGCGATGCAGAATTTTGCAGATAGACGGCAATTTACTATGCGTAATATTATTCAGTCAGAATTTGATTTACCTGCCAAAAGAACGGTTTTATTACAGATTGATGATGTGGAGGCGGGCAGTATACAATTAAACTCCCTTCGTATAGAAGAGACAGATTGGTCAGGTATTTATTTTGAATCGGTTCCCATCACCATGACTGCCATACCAAAAGAAGGATATGTTTTTGATCATTGGTCGGGATTGATGAATACGACGGAAGAAAGTATAACGATTGATTTAAAAAATACATCTGCTTCCATCTTCAAAGCGAATTTTAGGGTAAATGATTCGACCACTAGTGCAGAGGTCGCAAATGTTTTAAAGCAATATATACAAATAACGCCTAATCCAGTAGTTGATGAATTATTTGTAAACATTACACTTCCTAAGCAAGAATTTATTAATATTGAGCTGTTGGATAGTTCAGGAAAAATAGTCCAACATAATAACAACATTTCAAAAGAAGTTTTGAAGGAGCAATTCCAATTAGATATGTCCTTATTACCCAAAGGACCCTATTGGGTTCGAATTAGTGTGGGGACTCAACAGATTGTGGAACAAGTGATTAAGTTGTAAAGTAAGGCGGATTGTTAATCCGCAATAAAATCAAGGGCGGATTAACAATCCGCTTCACAAAAAAATACCAATGTCCAAACCCTACAAATTTTGCCCAATGTGTACTGCTCCTTTAGCTAAAAACGAAGAAGGCTATCAAGGTTGCACGAATACGGAATGTAATTTTGTTCATTATGAAAATCCGACACCTGTAGTTGGTGCAATTGTAGAATACGAAGAAAGTAGTGTCATACTAGTACAAAACGTAGGTTGGCCAAGTCACTGGTATGGTTTAGTCACTGGTTTTTTAGAAAAGCATGAACATCCAGATGAAGCGGTCCTTCGAGAAATAGAGGAAGAGATTGGACTTAAAGCGGAATTGATAGAATTTAGAGGTCATTATGATTTTAAACAGATGAATCAAATAATTATGATTTATCATGTAAAAGCATCAGGTCCAATTACAAAAGGAGAGGAGTTAGCAGATTATAAAGTTATTCCAATTGAGAAAGCGAAAGGGTGGGGAGCGGCAACAGGTATTGCTTTGGATAAGTGGTTATTGGAGAAGAGAGGATACTAGAGGAAACTCAAATATGCTTTAGCAATTTTGCAAGCAAAATAAAAATATAGAACACAGAGTCACAGAGGCCACAGAGTTAGCTAATTTCTCCGTGGTCTCCGTATTTATTAATTTTATCGAGCTTTCGTTAGAAAGCCTTCCTGATTCAAATACTCTTTTCTCCCTCAACGACCTCTTTGACCCAAGTAGTTCTACAGCGGCCCATGTCACAATTCATTTTTTTAATTAACTGTCCAGTTTCATCAAAGAGTTCTAATGGTCCATGTTCATTATCTCCATCTAGGTAGGCACCTTTTGCCTTTAATTGTCCATTGATATGGTATTCTATAAAAGAGCCATTTTCTTCATTATTTTCAAAAGTAACCACTTCCATTTTTTCGCCCGTTTCATAAAAACGAGTCCAAGGACCATTCATGGTGCTATTGGTATAGCTTCCTTCTAATTCTAATTGACCGTTATCATAATAGGCTTGGTATAAGCCATCAAAATCCCCTTCTTTATATTTTTCTATAAATTGTATTTGCCCATTGGTATAGTATATCTTTCGTTCGCCATGTAGGATGTCTTTTTGATAATCGGCTTCTTCCATGACCGTGCCGTTTTCAAAATATTGAATACGTTTTCCTTCTTTGAGTTTTGTTTTTTTATTTTGAGTAAATCGTTCAGTTAAGACTCCAGCATCATCTATTATTTCGATAGTTTCTACGCTAGAGCAAGCAGTAAAAAGAAAAAATAAGAATAGGCTAAGGAAAGATATTTTCATTGTGTGTCGTTTATAAAAGTAGTGTTAAATAAAAAACTGACAATCAGTTTTTATAAAGGTAACTTCTGGTAATCGGCAAGCGGTAGCTTTGATATTGTTTTTTAGAGGTAGCGATTTTGCTAGGTTTTTTATAAAAAAATCTAACAAAATCGCTACCTCTAAAGTAATATAGTAAACATACTTGTTGCCGAGTCTCAAGATAAAGAACTATAGCCTGACAGCTATGGGCATAGCCTTTCCGCCAGCGATGTTACTAGTCTATTATGTTTGAAGTATAGATTATTCTTCCATAAATAATCGAAAAATGTCTAACTTTATTATCTGAACTTAAAAAATAACGAATATCTTTTGTCACACAACAGCAGGTTTATTTGTCTATGTATAGTAGGCGTGCAAGAAACCCTTTAAAACCAAGAAATTACTAACTGATATTACTTTATGGAACAAGAGATTCAAGAGGCTCTAGGTGATTGGGCGAAGATTATTAAGCCTTACAAAAAATCGAGTAATAAAAAAGCGATTATACAAATCCTCAATAGTTTTTTACCTTTTATAGGAATCTGGATATTGATGTATTTCTCTCTTTCGTGGTCTTATTGGTTGACATTAGGACTAGCCATTATTAATTCCTTTTTTTTAGTTCGAATATTTATTATTCAACATGATTGTGGACATCAATCTTTCTTTGCTCTTAGAAAATGGAATAATAGAGTAGGGTTTGTCTGTAGTCTATTTACGTCTATTCCTTACAAATATTGGGCAAAAGCTCATAGCTATCATCATGGACATACGGGACAATTAGAGCATCGAAATGTAGGAGATATTAATTTCTTGACCGTCGATGAATTTAGAAATTTAACAGGTGCTAGAAAAGTAGGCTATAGAATCTTTAGAATGCCTATTGTTTTATTTTTCATTGCCCCTTTTATTTATTTAGTCTTTTCTAATCGCTATCCATTTTTTGCATTCAAAGGATGGAAGTCTGCTCACCGAGCGCAGTATATTAACAATATAGCTTTGGCCTTTTTATATTTTTCTTTGATCTATTTTCTAGGCTGGCAGGCTTTTGTTTTTGTGCATTTACCAATCGTATTCTCTTTTGGTAGTATTGCTTTCTGGTTTTTTTATGTACAGCATCAGCATGAAATGACCTTTATGCAGTGGAAAGATAAATGGAATTATTTATTAGCAGCGATCAAAGGGGCTACTTTTTATAATTTGCCTAGATTGGGGCATTGGTTGACAGGAAACATTGGTTATCACCATATTCATCATCTGAGTTCTCAAATTCCAAATTATAATCTTCGACAGTGTGCGGATGAAAATCCTATTCTTCAGAAATATGTTACTAAGTTATCTTTTGTAGATAGCTTGAAAACAATTAATAGTAAACTGTGGGATGAACGGCAGCAGCGAATGATTAGCTTTTCGGAGTATTATGAGATGGAGAGGCAGAGAGCGTGAGGGGAATAAGAACACGGAGACACAGAGCACACGGAGTTAAAAATGCCTCTGTGCGCTCTGTGCCTCTGTGTTCAATATTATATTTTACTCGTATCGAAGCGACTCAATAGG
>CAYOBX010000023.1:23145-24672 GCA_964402245.1 uncultured Saprospiraceae bacterium
TCTAAGCGAGAAGCTTTAAGCGCCGGATATAATCCAGACATCAAGCCCACAATCAGGCATACGGTGAAGCCCAAAAATATCCATGCCCAAGGAATAATAAAGCTTCCACCTGCTATAAGTGAAACCAGATTACCAGCAATAATTCCTAATACAATTCCTACAATTCCACCTAGCTGACAAATGACTACCGCTTCTGTTAGAAATTGTATGAGTATGTTTCTTCTAGTGGCACCCATTGCTTTACAAATACCAATTTCTCTAGTTCGCTCAGTAACAGAAACTAGCATAATATTCATCAAACCAATAGCTGCGCCTAATAAGGTAATCAAACCAATAGCCACCGTAGCTCCTCTTAGCATGACCGTGTTCTCTTTAAGAATATCTATAATACCATCACTCTTTCGAATTTCAAAATCATTCTTCTGACTGGCTTTTAATCGCCTTATATTTCTAAAAGAACCGATAGCAGAAGCCGTTGCTGATTCCATATCGGTGGCATTAGCAAGTCCAACGGTTACTCCATAGTTCGTTCTAGCAGTGCCATATAAGCGTTTGACATTGACGATTGGAATATAAACGACTCTGTCTGAATTACCTCCTCCTCCAGAGCCTTTGGATTTGATGATTCCAATAATTTTGTATTTTTGCCCGCCTACATTAACTGCCTTACCTAAGGCTTGCTCACCTTTGCTATCAAAGAGCGTTTTTATAATATCAGATCCAACAATTGCTTTATTTCCACCATTATCTGCTTCTAGTTTTGTGAAATTTCGACCAAATTCAATTTCACTTTTGGTGATGTCCATTTCATTTTCATTGATTCCTGTTAAACGAACATTTGGATTGGTTTTTTTATCACCATGCTTTATTTCGGCATTTCTTGTACCAGTGGCAGAGATGCCTATTTTGGCTGGAAAAGTAAACTTTTCTTTGAACTCCATTGCTTGTTTGAACGTGATAGGCTCTCCTCTTTTCTGCCGTCTTCCATGTCGATTTCCACTCATATTCTCTCGTTTAGGACGTAGATTGAAGGAGTTGGCTCCCATACTGGAAAAGTTGTCACTCATGGAGTAGATGATACTATCTATGGCTGTTAGTATGCCTACTAGTGCCATGATTCCAAAGGCGATAATTAGGAGCGTCAGTATGGCACGGAGCATGTTGGCTCTGATGGAACTGAAGGCTTGTCTTATGTTTTCTGCTAGATTCATTGTTCTTCGTTTACCCATAGCTGCGCTATGGGGTTCACTTCCCATGACTTCGTCATGGGGCCCACGACTTCGTCATGGGTTACAGGATGTCGTCCCGTTGGGACTTCTCTGGTGCAAAATTACTTTAAAAATTGGTGTTTGGGTTTTTATTCGATTAATGGAGGTAATTAATCGCTGAATGTAGCACGGAATTCATTCCGTACTCCCGTAACACGGAATTCATTCCGTACCCCGTAACACGGAATTCATTCCGTATTCCCGTAACACGGAATTCATTCCGTACCCCGTAACACGGAATTCATTCCGTATTCCCGTA
>CAYOBX010000024.1:0-24562 GCA_964402245.1 uncultured Saprospiraceae bacterium
ACTAAGAACAAAATAAGCTACCCTAATTTTACGATCTTATTTCGTACACAATCCTTAGTTCCAGAAGTAAAAGATCTATTGGATCAACATATTGAAAATGTACTTGAATTTTCTAAAAATGCCATCTACTTATCCATTGGAAAGGGATATAGGAAACCAGAACCTCATGAAGGGCACTATGAGCTGTTTTCTAAAGACGCTTGGGCAAACATAACTCCCATTTTCAAGAAAAAAACTAGGAACAAAATAAGCTACTCTAAATTTGTAAATTTATTTCTACATCGTTCCTAAAAGAACAATTACCAAAATTAGTCAGAGAAAAGATTGTTTTGGTATAAATACGAGCATGGGGAAACTGGATAATCAATCACCACCAAAATATAAATATTCTTTTCTTGGTAAGGCTATAAAGTGGCTACTGCTTTTAATATTGTTAAGTGTTCTTGTTATAGTAATTGGTTTATTTTTGACTAATAGTTATCTGCAATCTAATAAAACAAAAATAGTTGAAGACCTACCTTTTTTAAATAAAGCCACTATAGCCTTTGAAGAAACAGAAATAAGTCTATATAAAAATTTCCCTTCTGCTTCTATTACTATCCATCAATTAAAAGTAAAAGACTCTTTATTCCAAAAACATCATAATCATCTTTTAGATTTAGGGACCCTATCTGCCTCCTTCTCTTTGAAGGAGCTGTTAAAGAAAAAAATAACGGTTCATTCTGTTCATATAGATAAAGGAAAATTTCGATTACATACCGATAAAAATGGCTATAATAATTTAAAGGCTTTACTTCCTCTTCCTGACACTAAGGAAAAAAGGAAAGAATTAGAATTAATCTTAGATGGCTTAGCGGTCCATATTTCTGATTTGGAGGTCCATATAACAGATGATACAAAAGAGACAAGTATACATGGGCAGGTAGCGAATGTACAAACCACTTTGGATATAGAAGAAGGAGCAATTAAAGGAGTGCTAGATTTAGCAGTGAATGTTCACGAAATGATCTTCAAAAAAGAGAAAGGTTCATTTATTGAAAATAGTGAACTAAGTGGTATAGCTTCTTTAAAATGGAACGATCATCTTGTAACAGTTGAACCTTTTGACTTGACTATTAATGAAGAAATTTTTGAATTTGGTGGCACTATACCAACGAATGGAGGAATTGCTAATTTACACCTAGTGAATAAACATACTAGATTTGATCGAGTGATTCCTTTATTACCCAAGAAGATTCAAGAACAGTTAGTTCCTTATAAAATAACCCACCCCTTTTATACAACGACTCTAATAAAAACGGATTTCAAGCCAAATACCATGCCTTTAGTGGTAGTCGATTTTACGCTAGACAAAAATGATTTAGTTGTTTTTGATATTCCCTTAAATCAAACTTCCCTAACAGGTAAATTTATTAATACCCTAAATGAACATTCTCAAGGATTAGTCAAAACAAGAGGAAATATCAAAATATCGGTGAGTGATTTATCTACTCATTATGAATCCTTCTATGCGACTACGGATGATTTAGTCATTTCTTCTACAAAAGGAAAGGGCGGAAAAATTGATTCGGATATAATCGTAAAAGGACCAGTAAAAGGGATAAGTAAATGGCTGAAGAATGATCAATTTTTCTTTGAAGAAGGGGAATTTGAATTAACAGCAAGTTTGAATGGTTCCTTAAAGAATATTGAGGATATAATTATTCAAACGAATGCCGAGTTATCTTTGACCGAATTTTCGGTTTTTTACCAACCTGCTAATTCTGCTTTTTCTTTTGAGAAAATGAAATTAGAGAAAAGGGTAGGGGATGCTTTTTTTTCCATAGTTACGGATTCCACTGCTCATGGCCCAACTATAAATATTGATGGTGGACTTACTAATTTACCCACTCTTTTACTATCCACTTATTTTAAACAAGTGGATAGTGAAATGCATATTACCTCTAGTAAATTGACCTGGCAGAATTTTTTGAATTTATTTGGAGAACATGGCTATTTCAAGAGTCAAATTCCTAAAACGGATTCAGAGAAGAAGCACTCAATGAAAGAAACCCTAAAGGGCGTTTATAATAATTTTCGGCCTAAATTGACTATTCAAATAGATACTTTACAATACTTAGATCAATTTGAACTAACTAATTTTAAGTCTGGCCTTCATTTTAAAAATGTTCATGAATTAATTTTGGAAAATACCGAATTTGATTATGAAGATGGACATATACTTTTTAGTGGCGGAGTGGATATTAGTCATCCTAAAAATACACCCTTTGATTTTATGTTAGATGCTGAGAAAATTAACTTAAATAAGCTATTACCAAAAGTTAATTATTTTAATGCGCCATTGCTGAAGCAGATGGATCATACTTCAGAAAATGTATCTATTCAGGTGAAACATCATGGTGTAATAGATGATGAAAAAGGATTGATTCCTAATACCTCTAAAGGTAGTATTGCAATTCAAAATAGAGAAAATAAAATAGGAGTTATTAAGGTAGCATACGAAGCTATTGATACCATTATTTCGGGTAAAAGTATTCCAAGTACGAATACCGAAATAAGTTTGCAAGGAGACCCTGTCGTTTTTAATGATTTTTTCAAAACGGATAAATTCATTTTCAAAGAAGGCTTCTTTAAAGTAGACTTTGAACACAATGGATCATTAAATGATATTCAAGACTTATTAGAGCGAGCTTCTATAAATTTCTCCTTATTGGAAGGAGATATATATTACCATCCTACAGGTATCACCTTTCCATTAGCAGGCGTTGATTTAGTCGTGCGAGATAATAATACGGAATTTGATTTTATACTGCATTCAGACTCTTTAGAGAGAGTATTGAAGTTTTCTGGAAATTTAGAAAATCTTAGCCAGTTGGTTTTAGGTAATACCGGTAAAAGTTTGAGGACACATGTTGATGTTTATTCTTCTAAAGTAAAATGGAAAGAGTTCCAGAATCTATTTATTGGATCTCGTGAAGAAAAGACGACTATTCAATCTATGAAAATTACAATTTGTGATTTATTCAATACCTTTAACCCCACTATTCATATCAATGCAGATACATTTGTATATAATCAAAACCTGATTGTTGAAGGTGCAACTACAGGTATTTATTTAGTGGATTCTACCACTGTCTATTTAGAAAAAACAGGTTTCCATTTTCATAAGGGCAGTATGCTTTTAAATGGAGATATTGATCTAGGACACTCCGCAGAGACTCCATTTGATATTAATCTTCATGCCAAAGATTTTGATGTAGCGGGCTTACTTCAAAGTCTCGAATATCTTTCCTTACCCACATTGAAGCAAGCGAAAAAATTAAGAGGAAATATTACTATGAATTTGGATCTGAAAGGGGAAGTTGCAGCAGATGGTAAAGGACTAGTTACGAGCGCTACTCAAGGTATTCTTAACTTTGACTTACATGATTTAGAAATCAAAGGATTTCAGCCCTTACATGCCATTGGAGAAAAACTGAGAATGAAAAATAGATTTGACGATATTGTTTTTGCACCTATCAGTAGTCAAATTCAAATCAATGGCAATAATATGGGATTTCCGCTTACAGAAATCCAATCTAATGCAGTGCATTTATTTATGGAAGGTATCTTTAGTTTTGGAATGGATACCAATCTTTGGTTATCTATTCCCTTGAATAATTTAAGAAAAAGAGATTTAACAGTCGTCCCGGATAAAGAAAACTATGCTGTTTCGAAAAGAAAAATACACTTAGAATCTACGTCTGACGAAACAGGTGCCATAAAATTCAAATTTTTTCTTACTAAACGAAAGTTCTATAAGCAGAGAGGCTTATTAGACAAATACAAAGCTAAAAAGAAAGAACACCGAGCTGTTCGAAAAGCTGCTCGAAAGGAAAGAGGTCAGAAGTAGCTTAGTGTAGACAACTTAATGTAAATAATTGCGATCGCCGAATTCTTTCTAAGAAACCAATTGTAGTAATCTTATTATTGACATCAACAAATCCTCGGCAATTGCTCTCCAACCAACATATTGACTACTCGTTTACCCCCAATTTGACTTGTTAACACTACCTGCTTAGGGTGAGCGATTACAACTTCACCAATAATTGCTGCATTTTTTCCAGCCTCTTTATTCTTGAGTTGTTCTAATAAACCCTCAGCAATAGTTGCATCAACAATAGCAATAAAAAGACCTTCATTGGCAACGTATAGTGGATCTAAACCTAAGATTTCACAAGCACCAAATACTTGTGAATCTATGGGAATATCCTTTTGGAAAATATCAATGCCTAATTTGGTATCTCTAGCAATTTCTGTTAATACCGTTGCAACGCCACCTCTAGTAGGATCTTTTAATAAGTGAATTTTTGAACCAAATTCATTTATTAAGGCTTCTACAACATGGTTGAGATTTTGAGTATCACTTTCTATAGTTGTTTCAAATTCTAAACCTTGTCTAACCGACATAATGGCAATACCATGTGTTGCTAGATTACCACTCACAATTATTTTATCTCCTGCTTTGACTTGATTAATATCAATAGTTGCTTTGGGATGTAATGCACCAATTCCTGTGGTATTGATAAAAATTTTATCCCCTTTTCCTCTTTCTACTACTTTCGTATCTCCAGTTACTACTTGAACACCTGCTTGTTCGCAAGCAAATTTAATGGCAACTAGAATGTCCCAAAATTCTGTCATCGTTAAGCCCTCCTCTATGATAAAACTTAAAGATAAATACTTTGGAACCGCTCCACACATTGCTAAATCATTCACCGTTCCATTCACCGCTAATTCTCCAATATTGCCACCAGGAAAAAAGATAGGAGAAATAACAAAACTATCCGTCGTGAACGCAATTTCTCCACTGGTATTCAAGATAGCTCCATCATGTCTTTTATCTAAAATATCATTTTTTAATAAATCAAAAACACCGCTATCTAGTAGTCGATTGGTTAATAAGCCACCACTTCCATGTCCCAAGGTAATGACTTCAAAATCTAATTTCGGCATGGGACAACTGAGTCGCATCCGTATTTTTTTTTCGTTCATTTGAATATGTTACACCGTTTCTAAATCTTCTATTGCCTGATGAAAATGATAGTAAGCAGCACAAGCACCCTCTGAACTTACCATTGGTGCGCCTAAAGGCATTTCAGGAGTACATTTTTTACCAAATTGTGGACACTCCTGTGGTTTTTTAATACCTTTCAATACGAGGCCTGCAATGCATTCTTCACTTTCTTTAGCAATAGGAATGTCCACTTTAAATTTTATATTTGCATCATATGCTGCATATGCTGGAAGTAATTCATATCCACTTTTTGGGATCGTGCCAATACCTCTCCATTCTCTATTTTTAATTTCAAAAACTTCTTGAATGGCTTTAATAGCTTGTGGATTTCCATCCGCTTGCACTACTCGGCTATATTGATTTTCTAGTTTTGCTTCTCCTTTTTCCAATTGTTGGACCGTCATTAAAATGCCCTGTAATAAATCTACTGGTTCAAAACCAGTGACCACCATTGGAATTTGATATTGCTCTACCAATGGATAGTATTCACTAATTCCCATAATGGTACAAACATGTCCTGCTGCTAAAAATGCTTGGATATTACTTTCTTCATCATTCATGACGGCTTCAATCGCAGGAGGAACTAGAACATGAGAAGTCAAAATAGCGTAATTATTAACGCCTAATTTCTTTGCTTGAATAACGGATAAAGCATTAGCCGGGGCGGTTGTTTCAAAACCTACGGCAAAAAACACGACTTCCTTTTCTGGATTATCTTGGGCTATTTTGACCGCTTCCAAAGGAGAATATAAAATACGAATATCTGCTCCATTTGCCTTTGCCTGTAATAAACTCTTTTTAGAACCGGGTACTCGTAGCATATCTCCGAAAGAACATAAAGTCACCCCTTTTTCCTCTGCCAAATAAATCGCTTTATCAATCATGTTTAAAGGCGTTACACAGACTGGGCATCCTGGACCATGGATCATTTCTACTTCCTTTGGTAGTAAATTCAGAATTCCGTTTTTGACTAAACTATGGGTTTGCCCTCCACAAACCTCCATGATTTTCCATGGGCGAGTCACGGTTTCTTTTATTTGATCTAGGTATTTTTTTACTAATTCTGGATTACGGTATTCGCTTAGGTATTTCATTGTTTTTTATTTTTCACGCAGAGAATGCAGCGTTCGCAGAGCTTTTTAAAACATCTTCGATCTCTGCTTCTTCTCGGACTCTGCGTGAAGCTATCTTAATAGTTCTTTTAATATTATTTTGGAGTCAATAATTATAGATTATTTACAATTCTGTGAAAATTGCCTTTTATGAGATCTGCATTAAAATTAACTAGAATTGCTAGTTTTTTTCCTGATAATCCTAGATAGTTTCTAATAATGGACAAGTTACGTTCCTTATCTTCATAAAAAACAGGTAATGGTTTTTGTCGCTCTACTTTCAAACCTCTTTTTCTAAGTTCATAAGCTAAAACTTCTTCATAGACGCTTTCTAATAAGCCTGGCTTCATAGCGTTATGGACTTTGATACTGGCATCTAAGATGATTCCAGAAATTTCATTTTCGTGCATTTTCTCAATTTTTATAAAGTGAATAGATTTAGTGTAAACTTAAAAAAAAATTGAGAAATCAAGATGTTATAATTTATTGCACGCAAAGTCCGCAAAGCTCGCAGAGTAAAATAGGGTTGAATTTCTCTGCGAACTCAGCGGACTCTGCGAGCAAATAAACTACTTATATGATAATGCACCAATTGCCCAAAAGAAATATTTTCATCATTAGGAGATAAGTCTTTATGAAAGTACAAATCAAAATCAGTTCCCAAATGGTGGATAAGTAAATCTACTAATAAACCATTCTGAAAGACGCCACCACTAAAAGCTATTTGCGAGACGTTTTGTGTCCTAGCTTCTTTTTTAATATGTTTCATCAAAAGAAAATGAAAATGAGCCGCTACAAATTCAATTGATTTTCCTTGAATTAAATCTTCTAATAGAAGATTGAAAATATCTTTTGTTGTAAAGTTGAAGTTACTTTTATTTTCTTTATTAGAAGAAGAAAAAGCATTTAATCCATTTTTTTGATAGTAATTAAGGGCTACAGTTTCTAATAGCATCGCTGCTTCTCCCTCATAGCTTTGCTGATTCATAATACCCAAAAGTGAAGCAACGGCATCGAATAATCTTCCAATACTGGACGTTTTTAATGAGCTACCTTTTTTTAATAATTTATTATAAATAGACCATTCCATTTTTGTGAACTTCGCTTCTAAATAAGGAATAGCATCTGGTAGATCCCAACAAAAAGATAAAGCAGAAATTCGTGGTTCTTTTGCCATCTTATCACCCACAATAAAATTCACATATTTCAAATGATGGCTTCTTTTAAATTGATAGTTTTGATAAATAAAAAACTCCCCACCCCAAATATGCCCATCATCTCCTAAACCTGTTCCATCCCAAATTACGCCTAGAATGGGTGTCTTGTTTTCTATCAAATTATGCTCGGCTATAACAGCGGCAAAATGTGCTTCATGATGTTGAATAGTTTTAATGGGTATTTTTAATTGAGTAGCGACTTCTTTTCCATAGATACTAGATGCATATTGTATATGTTTATCAATTAAAATAATGCTAGGTTGTGCATGGATCAAATTTAAAAAATGATGTAAGGTATGTTTATAATTTTCTTGTGTTTCATAATTGTCTAAATCTCCTAAATATTGACTAACAAAAGTATTGTCCTGATGTGCTAAGGCAAAAGTGCTTTTTAGTTGTCCGCCCATTGCCATTATAGTCTTAGAAGAAAGATTTAAAGAAGGTGTAATATAAGTGGGAGCATATCCTCTTGACCTGCGTAGTATTATTTTTTGTTGATGGAAAGGCGTGATTTTTACAAGGCTATCATCCTGTGGCACAACAATCTTTCGATTATGGGTGACTAGAAAATCGGCGATTGTAGATAGTTCTTTTAAAGCTTTTTCCTCTTTAAAAATAATCGGACTATTACTTCTATTTCCACTCGTAGCTATAATAGCTTGACCAAATTTTTTCAATAGTAATTTATAAAAAGGACTATACGGGAGCATTGCTCCAAGTTGATTTAAGTTTGGTGCAATTGAGGAAGCTAAAACCTTGGAATCCTTGAAATTTTCTGATATTTCCTTTTTTTGTAATAAAACGATTGGAGCAGCAGTACTAGTTAATAATTCTCGCTCCTTATCCTTCATTATTAACTCTTTGGATATCGCTTCCAAATGAGGAAACATTATAGCAAAAGGCTTAGTAGGACGGTGTTTTCTTCGTCTTAATAATTGAACAGCAGTCTCATTGCTGGCATCTACTGTCAAAATATAGCCACCTATTCCTTTGATGGCAACAATTTTTCCTTCTTGCCAAGATTGTACTATTTTTTCTACTAATGTTGAAGTGGATAAAATTGGAAATACTTTCGGCGTATCTTCAACTTTATCTTTACATTCAAACAGTTCTAACTCGATGGCACAAGTAGAGCAAGAATTAGTCTGTGAATAAAATCTTCGATTATTTGGATCACTATATTCTTCTTGACATCTACTACACATTTGGAAGGCCTTCATTGTAGTCTGCTGTCGATCATAAGGCATTTCTTGAATAATAGAATATCGTGGACCACAGTTTGTACAAGTTATAAAAGGATAGGTATTTCTACGGTTGTTTCTTGCAAATAGCTCCTTTGTACAGTCCAGACAAATAGCGGCATCTGGAGTTATTAATAAATTAGATTCTCCTTTATTTTGACTATGTTTTATTACAAATTCAGAAAAACTTTTCGGGGAAATTTCAATAATTTCATAAGTAGTAATATGTGCTAATACAGGGGCGTGTTCGAGCAGGGCAATTAAAAAATCCTTTGCCTTTTTGGAGGTTGAATTGAATTCAATATGTACACCATGCATACCATTATTCACCCAACCATTTATATTAAATTGTTGTGCTAATAAAAAAATCAAGGGGCGAAAACCCACCCCTTGTACCTGTCCTTTTATAAGGATATGCCATGTCTGCATAAAGTAATTTAATAGACTAATGCACTGCCGCACCAAATCGAGTAACAAATCCAACATTAATACTTCGACCCGGTTCCAAAAATACATTTTGATTACCTGGAGCACCACGAGAAACATGACTTCTATACGCATTATCTGTTAAATTGGTAGCTCCAATCATTAGTTTAGCATAAGGAAAATTATTAATCAATTCATGCAAGTTCAAACCAGCATTGACATTTAGAATTGTATAACCTGGTGATTCTTGCTCATTCGGCGCAAAATCTGTTTGTTCATTTACTATTATCGCATCTGCTTGAACAAAGAATTTGTTGTTCCGATCTCTAAAATGGATACCTAGGATATTTTGTAATGCAGGAATCTCAGACAAAGGATCGCCTGTAACATCATTTTCACCTTTCACATAAGACCCATTAAAGAAGACATGAGATAGCGTACTCAATTTTGCTTTGACACTCCATTCTACACCAGTAATAGTTGCCTCGCCAATATTTTGAAATTGAATAGATGGGGAGTCATCAAAGATCAAGTTTTGTCGAACAAATAAATCATTCAATCTATTTTGATAAAAATTAAGTCCCGCTACTATTTTTTTATTATTGAATTTTGCACCTAATTCATAAAAGAAACCTCTCTCTGGATCTAAATTTGGATTAGGCACTAAGAATCCTGCACCAACTGCGGTGAAATGATATTTAGAAAATAGATCCGTTGCTCTAAAGGAGTTAGCTATATTAGCCGATAAACTAAAGGTTTTTGATGCTTTATATTTAACACCTAAATTTCCGGATACGGCGTTATCGCTATCTTCTCGATTATCATCATTATAAATCTCTGCAATGGCAGGAATATCAAAAGGGCCATCTTCAATACTTGTATTTACGTTATCATATCTAAGTGCAATTAAAGCATCTAACTTATCTCCAAAATGCAATTCCTCAATCGCAAATAGACCTATGCCTCTATAATCGCTATCAGGTTGGATTTGAGTAAATGGTCTATTAATTACATTTACTTGAACACCCATTGGATTCATGATTTCAATAGTCAAATCTCTATGAGTGCCAATTCTATGTTCATTAATATAATCTACACCAAGCGTTAATTTAGCCTTGTTTTTTTGATTTAAAGAGATAAAGAATTTTCCGCCAATATTCGGCACGTCGACATCTAACATTGCATGAATATTCCGATTGACATTTGTTGTCATTGGAAAGAAAATATTCGTAATTTGGTCAATATGTAATTGTTGCTCTTTATAAAAAAAGCGAGCACCAATAGAAGCTATTTTTTCAGAAACATTTTTAATATCATAGGATACATTGATGGCTCTTTGCTCATCTGGTGCAAACCTTCTATTGACTATCGGTGGTCCTGGCGCACCCAAACCTCCAGGGAAACCAACATTATCATTCTTAAAATATTTTCCACTTATTTCGAGGCGTTGATTAGCTTGAGGAGAATATCCAATATTAAAATCTACATTAGTAGATTCAAATTGACTGTTCAGAATTTCCTCTCCATTACCATCTGTAATATTATCTGCATCTCTAACACCTACACCAACTAAAAAGTCAAATCCATTTCCACGTCCTTCTAATTCTGCTCGTCCTCTTAAATGATCATTAACTGTTTGAATACCACCGTATAAACTACCACCTAATTTAAAATCTTTTCCATACCCAGACTCTGCTTCCCTAGTGATTATATTCACCAAACCACCAACTGCGTCACTTCCCCAAAAGGCAGAGGCAGGTCCTTTTACTACTTCTATTCGCTCTATTTGGAAGGGGTCAACTAAACTAAAAGTACGAATCCTTCCACCTACAAAAGGGTTGCCGTCAATCAAGACAGGTGCTCTTTCACGGGAAAGGCCTCTAATAATGGGGGTACTAACCAAACCACCATCACTTTGTCGCACAATACCAGGTTCATACTTTAAAGCTTCAACTGGTGTCAAGGGCATTTCTTCTTCTATATGTCTTTTAGAAATAATGCCTATTGTTAAAGGCAAATCAGCAATTGGTGTTTCAGAACGAGTAGCAGAAACCAATACTTCATCAATATCAATGGATAATCTAATGGAATCTATACTTCTTTGGGCAAAAACAGTAGTTGGTTGAAAAGTAGCTAGCATAGCAAAAGTTACAAATAAGTAGGTTAAGTAGGTTAATTTTTTCATAACTAGGATGGGTTTGTTTTTATCTTCTATATTGTTTTAGAAAATTTTTTCTAAAATTAATTATGAATCAAAAGTAGTGAACCAAGAAATTTAATTTGGTATTCTTTTTTAATTAAAAATTAGAAAACATTTTCTAAAAGCTTATTTTTTTACAGAAATAGACTCAAAAAGTATATTTTAGTGGGTTTAGAAAATGTTTTCTAGGTAGAATCAAGCTTGAAATTTAGATTTATGTCCAAACCCTGCTATCTTGCTTAAAATTCTGTAAAAATTGATTTTATTAAAATATAATTATGGCTCCATTAGACGGCACGGTAAGTTTACTTCCCACTAATATTGAAGAAGTACATGCTTTCTGGATTGCAGGAGGAAGTTGTGATGGTTGTTCGATTGCTATTGTTGGTGCTACTTCACCTTCTGTCGAAGATTTGTTGCGAGGAGTCATCCCTGGTGCACCTAAAATTGTCTTACACCATCCCGTACTAGCAGTAACCGCAGGAGAAAAATTTATGGCCCCTTTTCGCTTAGCAGCAGAAGGAAAATTGGGAAAGCCGTTTGTCGTCATTTGCGAAGGCTCTATTATGGACGAAGATATAGCCGGTGCGACAGGAGGCTATTGGTCGGGATTAGGAGCAGATGAAGATGAAAATGGAGACCCGCAACCTATTCCTTCTTCTAGTTGGGTGAAAAAGATGTCGAAGCATGCAGCCGCAATGATTGCCGTAGGCACTTGTGCTACTTGGGGCGGTATTCCAGCAGCGGCTGGTAATCCAACGAATTCGGCTGGATTAATGGATTTCTTAGGAGAAGACTTTAGGAGTGGCTTAGGTTTACCCGTTGTTAATATACCGGGTTGTGCGCCACAGGGAGATAATATGACGGAAACGATTGCAGCAGTTTTACTATTTCTTCATGGAATAGGACCATTGCCTGAATTTGATGAATTAGGCCGACCAGCATGGTTATTTGGAGAAACGGTACACCGTGGTTGTACGCGTGCTGGTTTTTATGAAGAAGGAGATTTTGCCGAAGAATATGGCGATAAAGAATGCTTAGTAGAAGTTGGCTGTTGGGGTCCAGTGGTCCAATGTAATATTAATAAGCGAGGGGCTATTGGTGGTATGGGTGGCTGTATGAATGTAGGGGCGCCTTGTATTGGCTGTACGATGCCTGGTTTCCCAGATAGTTTCGCTCCTTTTTATGCAACGCCTCCAGGGACGGTTGTTTCTTCTAATATTTCTAGAGTAACAGGCTCTATAGTAGGGAATTTGCGTAAAATGACGCAGACTTACCAAAATCGAACTGCTAAATGGAATAAAGACGGGAAAGTGCCTTCTGGATGGGGACATGTGGAAGAACCTAATTTAATAGAAAAGGTAGCCCATTTCGCTTACCAAAAATTACAATTTTGGAATAGCCCTCAACCTAAGGAATCGACACATGGCAATCCATTAGAATTGAAAATGGATTGGAAGAAAAAAGATGGAAAGTTAGTAAAGTAAGGTGGATTGTCAATCCGCCCATCAATAAGTGAACGGATTAACAATCCGTCTTACTTACTAAACCAGTAACTAAAATGGACGAAACAACTTTATATAATAACTTCTATTTATGGCTCGGTGTTGCAACAATATTAATTATCGCAGCAGCAGCACTATTAATTCTAGTATGGATGGCCGCTAGAAGAATTCTTCGGTTGGCAACTGCCGCCTTAGGATTAGTAGAACAAATTCGTTCTAATACCGATAGCATTTGGGGATTAGAAACAACGAACGAGGTAGCTGTAAACATTTTAGAAGGCGCAAAGGATATAGAAACACATGCAGTCATGGTAGTAGAAGCGATGCATGAAGCAGATAAATAAAAAACAGAAATCAGAGGTCAGACCGCTTCGCTGTCAGATCGCCTTTGGCTGTCAGATGCCACCGTTGTCAACGTCATAAGTCTGACTTCTGACAGTTCCGAAGGGAACGATCTGATCTCTGACTTCTTAATAAAAAAATATGGGTGCAATAGCAACAATCTGGATCATTTCTTTAGTAATCGGCCTAGTCGTAATCGGCGTGGTTGCTTTTTTATTAAGTCGTATTAATAATACAGCAAAAGAAATTGATGAGGCGGCTAGCAAGATTTGGACACAAGGAAAAATGGTCGCCAATAATACCATTCAAATTCCATTATTTTTATCTACCACCAATCAAGTAGTTACTCAAATTTACGATACAGCAGTTAATATTGTCGGTGGCGCGGAAGCAATACAAAACCATACAGAAGGTTGCCCTGGTTGTCCTGATTGTATTTTAAAAGGAAAATAGTGATGGCCTGACTGTTTGATGGTTTGATTGTTAATATCAAGTATACAACCTAACCGCTAAGCAGTAATTCATCATTCATCATTCATCATTCATCATTTTTTATGTACACAATACTAATGGTACTCACCATTTTGGCCGTACTCCTTTTAGTCTTTGTATTGGTCAAATATTTAAGAAGCATTATTGCCTTACTCAATAGTATTGGAGGGGCTGGAGATAGCTATTTAGCAAAATTAAGATTGGGTTTGCGAGCTATTGAAACAGAAACAGGCCATCTACCTGTGGAAGTTACTAAGCTTAATGAAACCTTAACTAATACCGCAGGCGGATTGAAGGTGGTGGATGACCATTTGGTGGGAGCGATAGATGCAGTAGTCAAACAAGAAAGATATAATTAGTGAAGAAAGAAGTCAGAGGTCAGACCGAAAATTTATTTTCTGTCAGGTGTCAGACTTATGATGTTGACCACGTGACGTAGTCAACATTATAAATCTGACTTCTGACAGTTCCGATAGCGTAAGTTAACTAGAACGATCTGACTTCTGACCTCTTACAAGAATATATACTTGATCTAAAGTTCTGCCATATTTACGCAGAATTTCATTCCTTAGAATATTAAATAATCAACCAATATGCCACAAGCAGTATTTATTCTTTGGACAATTTTATTAATCGTAACGGTTTTACTGTTGCCTTACATTGTCTATTTATTGCATAGAACATGGGTTGCCTCTCGCAATATTGAACGCTATTTTAAAGAAATGTTGGATGCTGGAATAGGGATTGCTGGCAATACCGAACACATCAAAGCCTTAGATGATACCATTGGGGTAGCCTCTGGAATTTTGGAAGTTGCTGGCGATATTAATCAACATGCAGAGACAGTGAAAGATGCATTAGGGGGAAGAGCTGCTAAATTGAATTAGTAGATTTAGCAAGTTCAAACTCAAGTGTCAAGTTCAAATGTAATGACCGCAAAATAATATTAATAATGAAATATTGCACGCAGAGTTCGCAAAGCACGCAGAGGAATCAATTAATTTCCTAACGTCTCTGCGTACTCTGCAAGCTCTGCATGAGTTAAATGCTTTACATTTGATCATTTTGCGGTTTAGCATTCAAATGCTCACGTAACCTCGACAATCCGTTATTTATTCATTAATAAAAAATAATACAGTGAACGCATCTATATTATTACCCGCTACTTTAATCATCGTTGGACTCGTCGTATTGGTGTTAGTAATTTATTTAATATTAATTATTATCGCTTTAAGACGAGCAGGTACTCATTTAGAAAATTTGGCGGGAGGTTTACAGAAAATAGTAGATGATAGCGAACCATTAGCAGGAAAACTTGGGACAATTAATGGCGCATTAAGCCAACTACATGGAGGCTTATCTTCCGTGGATGGACATTTAGTGACGATTGCTAAGGTACTTAAATTGGTTTAATAATTTGCACGCAGAGTTTGCAGAGATCGCAGCGTTTTATGTACATATGATTATCTGCGGACTCTGCGTGCAAAAACAGAATAGATAATACATTTGGTAAAACGGAAAACCACACACTTCTATTTACCAATCACTAACCACCAAATATGTGTTTTAAAAATTTACCAATTGCATTTGATGAAGACGGGAATGCCTATCTAAAAGAAGGAGTGAATGATCCTTATGAATATAAGGTTGTGGATTTGGGTATTGAGCAAGATAAGCTCAAAGACCTAATGGCAAAAAATGGATTTATCCGAAGTGTAGATTACGACCCCGTAACACGGGTGGCTGGTGCCTTAGCGTTTCATAGCGTAGTGGATTTAGAAAAAAAGAAAGTCCTCTCCACCAATTCGATGGCCACACTTTTTAGAGGTTATGAAATTATTTTGAAAGGAAGAGACCCCAGAGACGCAGCATATATTAGCAGTCGAGCTTGTGGAGTTTGTGGTGGCGTACATGCAACTACTTCTGCTTTAGCTATTGAAATGGCATTGGGTATCAAACCGCCTCCATTAGGTATTGTCATGCGAAATATTTTGTTAGCAATTGAATATTTATACGATCATCCGCTTCATTTATTTTTATTAGCTGGCCCTGATTATTCTGAAGAATTGGTAGCAGCAACCAATCCAGAATTGATTGATAGAGCAGGAAATGCGCCTGCAAGAGGAAAGGCTGTTCATGGGTATAATACTGTATTAGAGATCATGAAAGACCTCAATCCTTTAAAAGGGAAATTATATTTAGAGGCTTTATCCATGACGAGGGTGGCTAGGGAGGCCTATGTTGCAATCGGTGGTAAATATCCGCATCCGCAATCCGTTGTTCCAGGAGGAATTTCCGTAACGGTCACCATTAGTACTTTAAATGAAGTCTATAGTCGACTAATCAAATTTTTCGACTATTCACAAAAGGTAACGGCTATATGGGATGATGTTTTTGATTTCTTTTTAGAAAACAACCCGGAATATGCCAACTGTGGTGTTCGACCAGCTACAATGGCAGATACAGGAGTTTGGGATAGCCCCGAATCCTATGATGCGAGTTTTAAGAATTGTGATAAATGGGGAAATGACCGCTGGTCCACTCCTGGAGTGTTGGTAGATGGAGAACTGGTAACCACTAATTTAAAAGAAATAAATGCAGGAATGGAGGAGTTTGTTGAACATTCTTACTACGAAGAATGGGATGGTCAACGATTTAAGACTGATCCAGAAGGAATGCCTCTAAGTCCTAATCATCCATGGAATAAGGAAACCATTCCTAAACCGGGCAAGCAAAGTTGGAGAGATCGCTATAGTTGGGATACTTGCCCAACTTGGGATAGAATGCCAATGGAAGCAGGAGCTTATTCTAGAATGTATGTGACGGCGAAGGCTCAAAAAGCACCAAAGAGTAAATTCTTAGAAAATACGGGTCATAGCATGCGTATTCATGTCCCAAAACATACCTTGCCAGGGAGAACTTTAGAGTGGAAAATACCAAAGCATTGGAATGCCTTTGAGCGAAATCGAGCTAGAGCTTACTGTATTCCCTATTCTGCAATGGTGGCAATGGACAATTGGCTATTAGCCCAAAAATTGATTCGAGAAGGAGAAACTAAAGTGAGTACGCCTTATGAAATTCCTAAAACAGGTACCCATATTGGTTTCGGTGCTTGGGGCGCAGGACGAGGCTTTTTAACGCATCATTTAATCGTAGAAAAAGGCGTGATTGAAAATTATCAAATCATTACACCTTCTACTTTAAATGCTGCACCAAGAACTCCTTGGGGAACTCCTGGTCCTTATGAAGAAGCCGTATTAAATACGCCTATTTTAGAAAAATTTAAGAAAACAGAAGACTATCAAGGGATTGATATTTTGAGAGCCATTCGTAGCTTTGATCCTTGCATGCCTTGTACAACGCATATTATGGCAAAAGATACAGATCATGTAGTGACTAGAGAAGTGACGACTTGTGCTTGTGGGATAGAATAAAAAGAAGTCAGAAGTCAGATCGAAAAATAAATTTCTCTGTCAGGTGTCAGATTTATGACGTTGACCACGCTCTGAGTTCTAAGAAAAAAATATGAATAAGAGAGTTTTTATAGGTACCGTCGGTTATCACATATTAAGAAACCATTCTATCGGGCCAATTCTATTGCCACAGTTGCAGCAACAGGATTGGCCCGAAGGTGTTATAATAGATGAACTGAATTGGGGACCGATAGCAGTTGTTCAGCAATTTGAAGCAACAGAACCTTATGAACGAATCATATTATTAACAGCGATTGAACGACCTGAAAGGGCTATTGGAGACATCAGTGTTTTTCAATGGCAGGGTTATTTGCCCGATGAAAAACAGATCCAGGACTGTGTCGGAGATGCCGCAACTGGCGTTATTTCTGTAGAAAATTTATTGGTTATTGGGCAATATTTTAAAGTTTGGCCCAAAGAAGTTTTTCTTGTGGATGTAGAACCTGGCCCTGAAATAGCAGGCGAACATTTAACCGATACCGTAGCAGTAAAAGTACCAGAGGTTATCCAAACGATTCAATCATTAGCAAATCATGGCCCTTTAAATATTAAAGAAATTTCTTATCTTAGAGGAGATACTTTGTTTGTAGAAAACGGACGAGTAGTTTAAATTTGATTTAGGGACAGCAGATTTTTATAAACTGGATACTTGAACTTTGCAGACTTCTGACAGAAAGTGTTAATTTTCAGTTTATACTTTGCATGGTGTGAAAAAGATGGCTTAATAGTCTGATTGCTTGATGGTCAACGTCAAACAAACAATCAAGCCATCAAACAGTCTAACCATTTTATACCGTGTGGAGTATAACATCTGACTTCTAAAATAATTATTCATGGCGGAAGAAATAGAAAAAATACCCCTAAGGGCTTTATTTTGGAAAGATGAAATCCTTCAAGTATTATATTGGATGAAAGGAGAAGGCTTTGGAGTAGCAGTAAGCCTACAGCAAGTAGTGCCTCTATTAAGTTCTAATGAGGCGAATATTAAATACCATTTGAATAAACTAGTCAAAGATGGATTCTTAGAAAAAAAGGAGGACCTATTCCAATTAACAGATATGGGAAATAAGGAAGCAGGGCGTCGTTTTTCTGACGCATTTAGTGGTATGCAAAAAGCTGGTCATGGAGAATGTGGGCCAGATTGTGAATTTTGTTATGGAACGGATGGTGTGAAACTAGAGAATTGTGTGCACAATTGTGCGAGTCATTAATAAGGAATGAGGTAATAAAGGATTGAAGGATTGAAGTCGAGGAGACCGTCTAATCCTTCAAACCCTATATCCTTATATCCTTCAATCCTTACTATATGAATCCAGTTTACTATACGGATGAAGAATATCAAGAAATTTTAGCCTATTTAAATCAATTAACTACAGAAGCGGAAACATTACCCTATCCACAAGCTAAAGAGATAACGACTAATTTGTTGAAATATTTCGATTTAGTGCATCGAGAAGCATTAGCTAGAATGATGGGTTTAATTAATAAACAATACCCCAATTTAAAAAGAGATCTAGAAAGCGATTTTACGATTAAAACCTTATTAGATCTTTATGATTTAGCAACGGTTAAACAAGAGTTAAATGAACATGCACCTAATGGACATGCTTCTCAAAAAACAAACGGAAGTGCAGGCTTTGTTTCTATCGATCAAGTAAAATTATTAAGCCCTATCTTAGAAACAGTTTGGGTGGACGCAGGAAATGTTTCAGAAATAAAAGATCGACAATTATATGCAAAAGAATTAGCGGGAGAAAATGTATTACTATGTAAAATTGACCAAAAAGTTTTTGCCCTTAGAAATGCTTGTTTAGACTCGGTATTGCCGCTCCAATTTGGTACACTTGAGGGGTATCATATAACTTGTCCTTGGCATGGCTGTCGCTATGATATACGAAATGGTCTTGCATTGGATCGCCCTAAGGAAAAACTGGCTACTTATAGAATAGCCTTGGAACGCACAGGGGATTTTAAAGTAGGTATTGTAAAGAAAAAATTATAACTAAAACTATAAACTAACTTTTATCTTGAAACAGATATTTTTAAAACTAGGGATTGCCTTGTTCCTCTGTATTAGCATGTTTAGTTGTAAAACGGAACCCCAAAAAGTAGTAACTCGAATATCTAATCCATTAGATAGATTGCCTAATAATCAAGCTGGAGAAATAGTGAAAAAAGCAATTACAAAAGCAGGTGGTTGGGAAACTTGGTCTTCAAAAAAGAATTTTACTTTTTATAAAAATATTACGCAGTTAGATTCAACTGGACAAGAAATAAGAAAGATTCGACAGTTACATCAATATCGTTTAAAACCAAACTTTGGAGCTAGAATGACCTGGGAAAAAGATGGTAAAAAGTATACCATTATTAATAACGGACAACAAGCTTGGAAATACGAAAATGGTAAAGAATTGACGGATGATAACTCTAAAAAAGAAGCTTGGAATTCTTCTTTTGGTTCTAATTATGTGGCGTCTATGCCTTTTAAATTAACGGACCCTGGTACTATTCTATCGTATGATGGTCTAGATACTTTAGAAAATCAAACGATCGTACATGCGCTAAAAGTAGCGTATGAAAAAGGGGCAGGAAGTTCTGGTGGTTTCCATACTTGGTGGTACTATTTAGATAAAGACAGCTATGATTTGGTTGCTAATTATTTAGATTCTGGTAAAAGCCAATCTTATACAAGTTATAAGATTTTCACCAATATTGACAATATAAGAATACATGAATTGAGGCACAGTCATGCCTCTGATGCAACCAAAGCAATTGGACGTATTAAGACTATTTATGGGAATGAGGAAATGCAATTTGATATGCCGATGGAGAATGATTTATTTGAACCAATTGTGCAATGAGTGAACAGAAAATCCTCATTGCTGGTATAGGTAACGAACTTAGACAAGACGATGCATTCGGAATGGAATTAGTCAAACGACTAAATATTGAAGATTTTCCTGAAGGGGTTAAAATTCAAGAGGTAGGAATTGGAGGTATTCATTTAGTACAAGAATTGCATGAAAACTATTCGATCCTCATAATGGTGGATGCGGTAGAATGGGGGGAAACTCCTGGACATATTTATCTGCGAGAGGTGGAATCCATTAGTGACATTAACGAAATGCCCTTACATGAAAAACGTGCATTTTTGGCAGATATGCACTACACTAATCCAACAAGGGCTTTAATGTTAGCAAAAGCCCTAGGGGTGCTTCCTCCAAAAATATATATACTCGGTTGTGAAGCAGCGGAACATGCTGACTTTGCGATAGGCATGAGTGTGGAAGTAGAAACCGCAATTCCCAAAGCCATTGAAAAATTGAAAATATTTTTAAATAAGAAGCCTATTATCTAAATCATATATCATGAAAGAAAAAATTAAACCTATAGTACAATCTAAAAAGCAGCAAAAGCAGGAAGGACAAATACCTTGGAACGCTGATTTAGAAGTAAAAGATTTAATGAATCCTATTACGATTAGTCGAACTAGGATAATGCAATTTAGTCTTGCCTTCTTGGTATTAGCAGGTGCAGCATACTATACCTGGGATAATTTTTTGAGACAGCCCACTGGATTTGAATTAGTCAATGACATGGTAGAAGCCGCTGGTGGCATGCAAACTTGGAATAGTATAAAAGAAGGACAATTTACTCGGACACAATATTTATATGGACAGAATGGAGATCAATTATCAGAAGTTGCGCAGACTTTCTATTTTAGAAAAGATAATGGGAATGTCCAGTTAAAAGTAAAGTCCCAAACCAAAGATGGAGAAGAAGTGGAAATTAGTAAAGACAAAGATGGATATTGGGCAACCAAGGCGGATTTGCCTGCTGATCCTAGACTGACATCTGGTGACTTGGGTATGATGTGTGATTCTAAATTTTGTAATCCTGACTGCGCAGCATCTATGTCATTTTATCGTTTTTCGATGCCATTTAAGTTAACGGACTCGGGCGTTCGTCCCGACAATGGCAGTGTTCAAAATTTAGCTGCGATTAACTTCGATCCGTTGAAAGAAGTATTTGATATGGAGGTACAACCACGTGTTTTGGATGTAAGTTATAAACCTACTGTTGGTAAAGACAAATGGAAATTTTATGTACATCCAGAAAGTAATTTGATTTACAAAATCGAATATTTTAATAAATCAGATTTGGGAGAATATCGTCCCGAAGAATTGTTTTGGACAGATCACCGAACCGTCGATGGACTTACCTTTAGTCATCAATGGCATCGCTATTGGGGGAATGGTAAAATCATGGAAAAATATATTTTCTCTGAAGTCGATTTTACAACACCTTTAGCAACAGATTTCTTTGATAGACCAGATGGGCATGAGTTGCTGAGTGCTAAGTAATTTTTTGTATTCAAAAGCAAGAATGCTGTGCTGTCAGACTACCTATGGATGATATGACGTTGACAATATTTATTGCACGAAGAGTTCACAGAGAACGCAGAGTTTTAATTATCTAGTCTCTGCGAACTCTGCGTGAAACAATTAAGGAACAGGCTCATTTTTAGTTCAACACTTATTTACATAAAATTACAATATGTGCTTAGCAATTCCCGGTAAGATAATCGCAAAGGAAGAACATATAGAAAGCGTCTTCGAAATAGGAAAAGTTTCTTTTAGTGGTATTACTAAAAAGATTAATCTTAGTTTAGTGCCAGAGGCTAAAATTGGAGATTATGTATTAGTGCATGTCGGGGTAGCAGTCAGTATAGTAGATGAAGCGGAAGCAAAAAGAACTATGGATTTTCTGCAAGGGACAGGAGATTTAGATGAACTATTTGATGAATTAGAGCAGAGGGAAGAAAAGAGGAGAGTTGAAAGCTCGGAATGAGTACGGAATAAGGTCGTAAATTCAGGGTAAGTTATTTTATGCTCATTCCTAAGTTTGACTTTAACCATTAGCTTCTAATAGGAACGTAACTAGTCCATTATTAATTTACACTTGTTATTTTCCAAGGTCTGTAAAGAAATAAAGCAGTAGGTAACGTGGGCATCTATTTTGAGGCTAATTGCTAAAAGCTAAGGGCTAAAGTCGAGCTTAGCAAGAGTAAATCTCTTTCTACTCTATTTTTTTATAAAACTATACACATGAAAATTGCAATAGCTGGCAAGGGAGGCGTTGGCAAAACAACAATTAGCGGTACCTTATGTCGTGTTTTAGGGCAAAGTGGTAACAAAGTTTTAGCCATTGATGGCGACCCTAATCCAAATTTATCTGTGGTATTAGGTATAGATAAAGATGCAACGCCACCACCTCGATTAAGTACAGACATCATTGAACGAGTGGAAGAAGGAGAAAAAAAATGGCGCTTTCAAGTCAAAATGCCTTTCGATGAAATCATGGGTACTTACGGACAAGATGCACCGGATAATATTACCCTCTTAATGGTAGGTGCTCCAGAGCAAGCAGGAACAGGATGTATGTGTGGCTCGCATACAGTAGTGCGAGAATTGATAAACTCTGCTTTGACTTCCGAAAATGAAGGGGTTATGGTGGTAGATACAGAAGCTTCCTTGGAGCACATGAAAAGAGGTACTTCTCGACATGTAGATAAAATTTATACGGTTGTTGAACCCTATTATCGTTCCTTAGAAGCGGCTTCTAGATTTGCAAAAATGGCTAGAGAATTAGGTATCAAAGAAGTAGAAGCTATTGCAAATAAAGTTAGAACTGAAGAAGATGAGCAGGCCATTCGAGATTATTGCAAAAAAATAGAATTACCTATAGCAGTCATTATTCCTTTTGATGAACAAGTAACAGATGCGGATTTGCGGGGGCTGTCTGTAATGGATTATAATAAAGACGCTAAAGTAGTCAAGGCTTTGGAGGGTTTTGCTAAGAAACTGATGGTGAATTAGTTTATAGAAGTCAGAAATGAAGACCAAGGAATGCTAAAAATCAGAGGCTGTTCCTAATTGATAGCATGCAGAGATTTGACTATCATCCCTCTGCATACTCTGCGTGACCCACTTTAATGAACAATCTCAAAAATCAGGCAAATTGACCAACTTTAATTGAGGTAAGATAATAGCCTCATATTCCATTAAGCCAATGGATGTAAAAATAGGAAGTAGCTGATTCCAGACAGCTTCTTTGAAAGCTTCTTCATTCCCCATTCCCATACCACTTACCTTTTGTTGAGTCATCCAAAAAGTTAGAGTCATCCATATGGAATAGGCAGTGAGTTGATATTGATTAGGTTGTATTTTTGGATTAAAAGTTCCTTTTATTTCGTGTTGTTCAATCCATTGCTCAATTTGGAAAACCATTTGTTGAATATATTCTTTTCTTTTTAAATGGAGTGCTGGATAGGCACGTTCTAATTCCAATAAATCTAGAAAATAAAAAGCATATTTTTGAAGCAAAGCATAATATTTCGACAATTGGTTATCAAAATCAATGAGATGAGGAAAAGCATGTTCATTTAATAAAATGGGCTTAATAATACTTTCTATTTCTTTATCAACTTGACGTATAATCGCTCTTTTATTAGAAAAATGATACGCCAAATTTCCTACGCTAATACCGGCCTGATCTGCTATGTTTTGTAAGCGTACATTTGTTAATCCTTGCTTATTAAATAATTGAATAGCAGATTGAAGTATTTTTATTTTAGTGGCTTTCATCAGTCAATAATATGCGTTAAAGGTGATTTTCAAAATCATTTAAAATGATAACAAGTCTACTATAAATATGTTTTCATGGCGCATAAGAATCCAACAATCGTTCAATCATTAAGTCAAACTCTAATCTTCCTAATTCTGTTAAATAAGGCAGGATTTGACTCCAGACAACTTCCTTGAAAATTCGTTCCCTTTCTTCTGGAAGTCCTCGATCTATTGGTTGTGTCATCCAAAAAGTAATAATCATCCAAACCGTATAGGCAATAATTTTATAATGTCCAGCACGGATGGGGGACTGTATCATTCCTCTTTCTATATTAGCTAAAAACCAATATTCAATCTGTTGAATAATTTGTTGAATATAAATATCTTGTTTTTTATATAGTTTTGGATAAGCTCTTTTCAACTCTAATAAGTCTATAAAATAAAAAGAATAGTTACTTAATAAATGATAATATCTAGCTAAATGATTATCAAAATCCATCAAGGAAAGAAATAACCGATCTTTCGCAATAAAGGGGGTGATTTCATTAGATAATTCTTGATCAATCCCTTTGACAATTGCCTCTTTACTATAATAATGATACGCCAAATTGCCAACACTTATACCTACTTCATTAGCTATTTGCTGTAAACGAACATTGACCAATCCATGTTGATTAAACAACTGCAATGCGGCGGATAGTATTTTGGTTTTTGTATTCGTCATTTAGTAAATGTATTTCTGAATTTCTATATTACTTAGCTCTGTTTTTAACTGATTGATATAAATTATTTTACTGGTAGCCTTACTACTATATTAAGGGTTTTCTTATAAAAAAGTATTCGCTAAAAATTAGGCTAAAAACGTTAAA
>CAYOBX010000025.1:0-24370 GCA_964402245.1 uncultured Saprospiraceae bacterium
GCAAAAAATAATATTTATTTTTTAATCTTCAAGCATTTCATGCTGAATAGTTACAAATAATATTCTTTTTTCTGATAAAAAAGGGCTACTCTATTAGAGTGGCCCTTTTTTTATACCTAACAAATAAGACTATAAGACTTGTTTATATTTTTCAAAAAAAATCTAATATAGTGACAGTGTAACTGTGCAAAACATTGTAATTCAGCTTAGATAATGGCATAAAATTTGCAAGAAATCAAAGGTAAAATTGCTTTGAAATTCCTCCCTTTTCCTTCCTTCTTATTTGGCCCCCATCGTAGAAATAAGAATTAATCCATCCCTCGGATAAACATTTAATATGGCCAAACAGAGAATCCCACTCCTTCTATCTCTACTATTTGCGTGCTTTAATATACTAATTGCAGCTTCTAATTGGCATCCAATATCTCCTAAAAGTGATGCAATAATTGCAAAAAATAGTCGCACATCTTTGGCTGTGATAAATAATCCGAGCACTTGTGAAGTTAATTTCGATCAAGGGGTAGTTCCTTTCGCAGGTAGTCAAGATAATGGGACAGCGACTATACTAGATGCAAATAAGACTATATTAGTTGAAAATAATGGCTGGAAAGCCCTACCTTATACTTACACTATAACCCCACAAACTCGAATAGAGTTTGATTTTAAATCAACAGTAGAAGGAGAGGAACATAGCATTGGAATGAAGCCCGATCTAATTTTAAGTAATTCACATAGATTCAAATTATACGGTACTCAAAATAACTCAACAGTTATAAATGATTTTGCATATTCCGGGTCAGGAAATTATGAACATTTCAATATCCCAATAGGACAACACTATACGGGACTAATGGAATATTTTTTCTTTGTTATGGATAACGATGCAAATGCAAGTATCGGGAATTCCTATTTCACTAATATCCAAATATATGAAGATACAAATGGTAATGGAGTAAACGATGAGTGTATTGACGAAAAAAAATTTATAGTAACGCATACAGATGACACAAGTGATGCGAATCCTGGAGATGGAATTTGTGCCGATGCCTCAGGTAATTGTACTTTTAAAGCAGCTATAGAAGAAGCAAATGCTAATAATAATCCTACAGATATAGATCTTATAAATTTTAACCTAGCTGCTAATTCCACTATTGAATTAAGTGCTCAACTAGATATTACAGAATCTGTTTCAATTAATGGCTACTCTCAAGCAGGAAGTACTTTGGGTAATGTAGCTATGTGCACCATACATACTGGACTAGTAGAGATTACATCAGATGGTACTTATGCAGGTTCGGCAATAAACATTGATGCTAATGATGTTAGTATCAGCGGGATTTATCTTCATAGTTTTAACAGTTCTGGTGCAGCTATAAATGTTAACACAAGTAAAGATGCAGATAACTTAAATATCTTCGGTAATATTCTTTCTGATAATCGGAATGCTGTCCAATTGTATGATGGAGGAAATTCGGTAATTGAGAATAACTTTATTGGTTTAGATGATACCTATTCAGCAGCAGGAAATAGCTCTTATGGAATATTACTTGGAAGCTTTGCTCATAATACCGTCATTAGAAATAACATAGTAGCACATAGTGGTTTTGATGGTATTAGAATCCAGTATAGCGCTCTTAGAACTGAAACTTCTTGTGATACTATTAATCTAAATTATATTGGTACGGATTGTTCAGAAATTGATTTAGGCAATGATGGAGATGGAATTTATATAGCAGAATTGTCTGGTCAAAATACACTAGTTCAAGATAATAATTCTGCTTTCAACAATAATGGCTTACGTGTATTCGCTCCTGGTTCTGGAAATACTTGTCTAAGCCGTAATCAAACTTGGGAAAATACATCTTCAGGAATCAGTGGTATTCTTGATAATTATGGAAATGTGCCAGTTATAGAAAATGTGGTATTTGAAGGAAAATTCATGGAAATATGTATCCGTACAGTTCCAAATGCTACAGTAGATTTATTTACAGGGGATCAGAACATACCAGATTCTAGAACACAAGAAGGAAAATATTACTTAACCAGTTTAGTAGACGATGGAAGTGGGCTAACTTGTCATTCCGTTGACATATCTACTTTACCTGTTTGTGTGTATGATTTTCCAGTTTTTGATGCAGTAGTGAATGAATTAATGCCTGGTTGTGGATGTGTGAGTTCTAGTTATGGAAGTTACTTAGCTTGTACCTCAGGGCTTGGAACCTGTGAGGCAGATTGTATCATTCAAGACCCACAAATCACAAACATATTATGCAATAATATAACTGGTGAGGTAACAATCACCCTTGATCCAATTGCATCTGAGGCCGCATCTGATTACAGTGTTTCAATAAGCAGTGGAAGTCTAATAGGATCTTCTACAGGAACTTATGGAACTCCTTTTACCTTCTCATATAGTGGTCATACTAGTCCAGTTACAATCACGCTAACAGATAGTAACGATGCAAGTTGTACTTATTCCTTCGAGGAAGATGCCAGTTGTTTAAGTACAAGTCCAGTTTGTTTTGCTACTCCTTTGAAAACTGCTGAATGTTATTTTATTCCGATTACGGAGCAAGAAGGATATACCGTATTTCAATCTATCACACCAAATAGCATAGGGGATCCAATTAAGAATTTTATTGCAATAAGTACTGTACAAAATGGAACTGTCATTTTTTATGATCATTTTGAAGATGGTTATGAATCAGACCCATTTGTCAAAACTCAAGCGTCTACAGAAATTTGGGGGGATGGAGATTTATCAAACGGTATTGTGCCTGGAACTACGGATGATCTATTGCTTAGAGGTCAAGGCATCTCTTTAATAGATGATGTGGAATCTTTAGCACCTGCTGGTATCCAATATGGAGGAAGAGACAAGGTAATGAGTACGGGTGGATTAACGTTTGCACGTTTAATGTATCCATCAGATGATGTAACAAAAGAAAGCGAACCCTTATTTGCGGGTGGAGTAGAAGTTTACCCTACTCAGGAATGGGGGACTACTTATGAGTTACCTTTTGGTCCAGATCAAAATGTAAACGATATGTTTGATTATGTTGGTTTATCTGTAATGGCTCAATCAGAAAACACACTTATAGAAATTGATTATAATGCGGATGGTACCATAGATTATACAAGTGTATTATCTGCAGGAGAAAGTTATTTGGTAAATGGTACGCCTGATACGAACTCTTCTGAAATTGGAGTTGCCATAAAAGAAGGGGCTACTATTGTGGCAAGTGCTCCCATACAAGTAACTGCATTTGCAGGCGATTATGGTGCTTCCTATGAGTTAAGATGGTTTAGCTTGCATCCAATAGAACAATGGAGTAGTAGTTATATTTGCCCTGTTAGTACTACTTTGGGGTATCTAGAGGATACTTCTCGAACCTTTGTACACTTATATAATCCAGGGCCTAATAATCTTACCATTAATTGGACAACAGAGGGAAATATTAGTCAGCCTGCCATTACGCTAGCGCCAAAAACAAGTGAATATGTTGTGATGCCTGAATCTTCGGCAGCTCATTTTTATTCTACCAACACTTTTTATGCAGTTGCTACTATAGATGCGGATGGTAACAGTAATAGTTCACATGACTGGGGTTTTTCCTTAATTCCAGAAGACAGATTATATAATCAGGTAGTTTCCGTTTTATTTGCAGATGGAGATGATCCTTTTGCCTCCTTTTGTAGAACGCTTGCCAATTTTGGAAATCAACTATTTGAAAATTCTTCCCCAGTATGGTTGACCGCCAATCACCCATCAGGTAGTACAGGTGCAGGAACGGTACAAGTGGCAATAGATTTTAATGGAGATGGTGGTCAATTAGTAGATGCCAATGGATCAAGATATGATTCCCTCCTTACATTAACTATATTAGAAAGCAAGAAGGTTTATGATCCTGATGGCAATCAAACTGGGATGAGAATGTGGGTATTGAATAATGAGGATATTTTATTGGCAGCTGCTTGGGGGCAAGATCCAGCCATTGCTAGCCCTGCTAGTCCTGCCATGGATTTTGGATATACGATCTCTAATGGATTAGCCATATCTGCTTTTAAAGAACATACTTTTTTAGCAGATAATAATAATGATAATAAATTAGGCGGGGTAGACACGGTTCAATTTTCAATTTTAATCAAAAATATTGGCAATCAATCTTTGGATAATATTATAGCATTAGATACCATGCCAATAGGCTTAGTTTATGTACCTAATTCTACTAGTCTAGAAACCTGTCTAGGAACTTCGTCGATTTCAGATCAATCTGGAACGAATTCTCCTTATCCATTAGATGAAAATGGATATCCAATAACAACTCCCTTATTGCCTGGAGAATCAGTCAAGGTACATTATAGTGCTGTTTTGGATCCTATGACAGATTTAGACCAAGATACCGCCATAAATATTGCCTATATAAATGATGGTTACAAAACCATTAAAGTTGAAGAAGAAATAGAATTAGAACCTTGTCTAAATATTACTTCTGTAGTAACAGAAAGAACCATTTGTAGTGGAGAGATTTTAGTAGAAATACCTTTTGTAACTAATGATTTAGCACCCAATTCAATTCGGTTTATTCATTCTGATACAAAAATAACATCACATTCTGTAGCTTATGCTGCTAGTGATGTTATAGAAGTGGTACCTATTTCAGCAACTAATGACACCGTAAGCTTAAATAATATTCAAGATTATTTTCATGGCGGAGGAACGGAACCCGATACAGTCTATCTATACGCAGTATTAGATGATTTACCAAGTGATCCAGATTGTCGACCAGTTGGAGAACTTATTATTATTATACGACCATTATTTGATATTTTCTGTGAAGAAGATTGTGATGATGGAATCGATAATAATAATGATGGTAAAATCGACTACGAAGATGATTTATGTAGTTCCAGTCGTCCTATTATTGGTATTGTTGGCGCTAATCCAATTTGGAAATGTGAAAAAACAGATTACACTTTCGAGGTAATAAATCCACAAGTTGGCCTAACTTATTCTTGGGATTTTGGTATTTACGCAGATACTACAACAAATGGTCAAGGGCCGCATACCATTCAATTTGACGCTCCAACAAATGAAATACCCGTTTTTCCAGAAATCATATTAACTAGTACTGCAATAAACTATGCCGTAAAAGATACAATGATTTTACAAGTAAGACCACTACCTCAAATTAGTAGAGCGATTATCACAAACACTACAAGCTGTGGAGGTAGTGATGGTGGTTTAATATTCGAAATTACACAAGATACCAGTACTTGTTTTCAGATTAGTTTAGATGATGGTGCTACTTGGGGAGCTAATGATGAATCAGATTTTCCAAATCTAACAGAGGGAGCCTATAGCGTATGGATTCAATACTGTGGTTCAGAATGCCCTGTAGAATATGGAACAGTTGAGATAGACGCTCCGCATTCCTTAAAATTGGTAGACGATGTTTTTTCCAGTAATTGTCCCGGCACAATCATAGAAAATGGAGTAATTGGGAATGATACCATCATAGGAGACACTGTTGTGTTTAATATTATAAATGATGGCACCTGGGGGAATGTAACGATTGATGCAGGAGGGGTATTTGAGTATATTCCTCATACCCCAACATGTGGAACAGATCAATTCGATTATGAAGTATGTGATTTATCAGGAACCTGCTGTTCAACAGCTACCGTTTCTTTAAATTTTTCAGACGATACGCCTCCTTCAATGTCCAATGTACCTTTAGATATTACCGTTAGTTGCGATGAATTAATACCAGTTCCTGATTTAGTCTCTGCATCCGATAATTGCCCTAAAGTAAAGATCAATGTAGAAGAGAAAGATACCCAAGGAGAAGATGGATGTTCTCAGTATCAGTATACTTTAACAAGAACTTGGATTGCCGAGGATTTATGTGGCAATACGGTAAGAGATTCTCAAAAAATAGAGGTGCAAGATTTTACTGCTCCTTCCATTTACAGAATATATACTTTACCAGGTGGACAAAAATTAGTAGCAGGAGTAATGGATAATGTAAACAAAAATTGGAAGACTATTACTTTTCCAATTGAATTTGATACAAAACCAATTGTATTCAGTCAAGTCATAACTACAGAAGATGCAACTCCTGTGAATACAAGAATTCGACAAGTATCTACTGCTCAATTTGAATTAAAATTGCAAGAAGAAGAAGCGAATGAAGATAAAATTCATACCAGAGAAAGAGTAGCTTGGATGGCCATTGAACCTGGTATTCAGACTACTGAATATGAAATAAATGTCAGTACAGCAGATATAGGTAATTTATTGAGTACCGTCAATTTTTCATCTTCCTTTAATAATATACCTGCTTTTTTTAGTGCTATTCAAACCTATCAAGATGAAGAGCCTATTGAAGTAAGGTATGATGCCCTTAGCACAGGATCCGTAAAGTTGCAAGTACAAGAAGAAGAATCATTAGATGCTGAAGATACCCATAGCCTAGAACGTGTTGGCTTTTTAGCTATGGATAATATAGGCAGCTTAATAGAACAGAGTGGCTTACCTATGGGAGAAGTTGGATCAGTTAGTGTAAATCATGTTTGGAAAGAAGTTCCAACAATTCACAATTATTATAATCCGGTGGTTATTGTTGGAGGACTTAGCAGCACTGAGATCGACCCATCAGTTGTTAGAATTAGAAATGTCAAGCCAGGTAGTTTCGAAATTAGGGTAGAAGAGTGGGCTTATAGCGATGGTGCACATGCAAATGAAGACCTATCTTACCTAGTAATTGAAGGAAGCATTCAATTAGATAATGGAGCATATTGTGACAATAGCTTACAAGGACTTGAAATTGGAAAAGATATAATTGCTATAGATAACTGTGACCCAAGTGTCACTATATTCTTTGAAGAAAATGAAGTAATCAACGGAGCTAATGTTCAAACGGTAAGAACTTGGTATGTAGAAGATGAATGTGGCAATAATAATGGGTATAGTAAAGTAGTAAATTGTAGTGGCTTAGCTATGCAATTAAAACTAATTTTACAAGGAGCAGAAATTGGGAATAATACATTGGGTAAAATGCGAGATGATCTAAGAATGAAGAATTTAGTGCCTTTAGAAGAACCTTACTCCAGTATCAGAGGATTCGAGCACATTGGTGGCGGTGGTGAAACATGTAGCGAAACTCTCATGGCAGTTTCTGGAGATGATGCCATAGTGGATTGGGTATTTGTAGAGATAAGATCTGTTGATAATTCCGATTTAGTCCTTGCCACTTTTTCTGGTTTACTGCAAAGAGATGGAGATATTATGGATCATAATGGAGAAACTATTATACCAGTTTTCAATATGCCTCCAGGGGATTATTATGTAGCGGTAAAGCATAGAAATCACGTTCCAATAATTTCTTTATATCCCTATACTTTCAGTACTACTGAAATACCATTTATTGATTTCACCAATCCATTCACGCCTTCAAGAGGTAATGATCCTACGGTAGATGTTGGAGATATTAATACTGAAATAAAAGCTATTTGGTCAGGTGATTTGAATGGCGATGAAGAAGTAATTTTTCAAGGCCCAGGCAACGACGTTTTCTTTATGTTTTTAGAAATACTTTTAGATGCTAGAAACGAGGATAATTTAACCAATTTCATCAGTGAAGGATATACTTCGAATGATTTTAATATGGATGGTACGGTTATTTTTCAAGGGCCGAATAACGACAAAGCATCCTTACTCTGGAATACGGTATTCGAGCATCCAGATAATGAGTTGGAGCATCCAAATTTTGTAGTTTCAACGAAAAGAAATGTGGATAATTCAGATTATGCGTCTTGTCTTGTTGATTCGACACAAGATCCTTGTGATTTTGATAGTGATGGTATTTTGAATTTAGATGATTTTGATGATGATAATGATGGGGTCTCAGATGGTACAGATATCAATGCTTACGATAACAATAGCGATACAGATGGAGATGGAATAAGTGATTTGCAAGAAAAAACTCAAGGAAGTAATCCTTTGAGTGCTTGTGATCCAGTGACCACTCATGCTAATTGTCTGGTAGTAGATGAAGATCAAGATAATCATTACCCAAATTACCCAACTACTCATCCTAATTACGATGAAGACGATTTGAATACTTGTATTCCTGATGTAGGTAGTGCAAATTGTAATTGCCCAGATCCCGACCAAGATGGGTATGTACTTATATGTACTGGAAAAACAGCTGAATCTACAGGAAGAACTATCAAAATACAATTAAGAGAATGGATACCAAGGCAAGCTTTAGGAGACGTTTGTGGACCTTGTCAAGAATAGAATAGTCCAAATTTTGACTTTTTATGTTAAAAACAATAACAACAAAAGGCGATATGTTAAATATGGCCTTTTGTTGTTTTAATTATTAGCATTTTAATCATAATTTAGCATCTAAACTTATACTATGACGAGTAAACAAAACATAAAAAATAATGGTAAGGGAGTAATCCTATTTATTTGCACCCTTTTATTTTGTTATGACCTTCCCGCTCAGTCTTATGTCATTGATACAACAACAGCTACCATCTTTGAAGGATTCCAAAGAGATACCATTCTACCACTAACCATACATACTGATACTAAACAATTAATTAAAAAGAAATACAAAGAGGAATGGCAAGCTGCAACTTTGAATTTTTCAACGATTAATAATCAAGAGATTGAATATTCTGTAAAACTCAGAACTAGAGGAAATATTAGAAAAGAGGTCTGTTATTATCCGCCTTTAAAATTAAAATTCAAAAAAAAGTGGCTTAATGAAAACAGATTAGATTCTAACTATAATGATTTAAAATTGGTGATAGGATGTAAAAAGGGAAAAACCTTTAAGAAATTGGTATTAAAAGAATATTTAACCTATCAATTGTATGCTGCGCTGACTAAATATAGTTTTAAAACACAGCTAGTTTCTGTAAAATTAGTAGATAGTAATAAAAAGGAGAATGATATAGAGACCATAGGATTCATCATTGAAAACCAAGAAGAATTGGCTGATCGACATGATGGACGTTGTGTAAAGCCTAAAATAATGAGAGCCAGTGCTATAGATGTGGATCATTGGGCTTTTTTAAGCCTATTTGAATTTATGATTGGTAATACAGATTGGGCAATGCCTAATAGTCATAATGTAAGATTTCTTTATACAAGACCTCAAGCCAAAGCATTTCCTATTGCCTATGATTTCGATTACAGTGGTCTGGTGAATGCACCTTACGCAGTCCATCGCGAATCTCTTAAAATTGAAGACATCCGAACTCGCCATTTTCTAGGATCTTGCAGGATTAAAGATCAGTTGACGCAACAGCTTCCATTATTTGAAGAAAAAAAAGCAAGCCTATATAAGATTGTCAATGATTTTACTTTACTACCTGAGAAAGATAGGAAAATAATTATTGAGTATCTAGACCAATTTTATACCATCATTTCCAATCCTAAAGGTTTTGAGCGATCAATTGTTCGTAATTGTATTGAAGAGAAATACTAAGGTCTAAGCTTGTTTAAGGAACGATGTAGCAATAAATTTACAAATTTAGAGTAGCTTATTTTTTCATCGTTACTAAATAGCCTTTGGCTTGTCCCAACTTAATAGCGAAACATGCAAATGTTCTCCTGTGCCTCCATGCAATAGTGTGTTAAAACCCATTATCCAAAAATACCCCCTAATCAAATAGTTCCTTAGTAAACTCCTATTATTCGTACGAATATCTACAGCATGCACATAGCCACTATTTTGTTTGTAATGAAGGGAATGCCTTTTAGATGCTAAGCCCATTTTTCGATAGTCTTCAGGTGTTCTATTACCATCTGTAACAATTAGGGTAGGGTCTAGGCGAATGGCGGTACTAAGGCTTAATCTTAAGATAGGATGTATAGATCGAAATTCTTCTTGAATCTTACTATATTTAACATTGTCAACAGATAAAAAAAATAGTCCATGTATACTATAAATAGCTACTATAAAAAAGGCAAGCCATAATTTTATTCTCAGACTTCCCATCTTGCCCGTTACTCTTCCATAAAAGAAAACTAAATAAATAGCTATTAAACAAGTAGCCATGCCTAAACCACCTAGAATACACATATTTGGGGGCCATTGATAGACTTCATGTAAATAAATAGCCCCTCTGATTAAGCAGAAAAAAGGCATAGACACTAGAAAGAGAATCCTCAAAAGTAAAGGTAGCATCGGTTATTTTTTTAGGAAAAACAATTCTTCTTAGTCACGACAAAATAATAAGGTCTTGATTTGGTCGAGTTTAAAAAGGGAACTAATTAAATTTGGTATAAGTCCTGCTTGAAAAAAGAAATACGTTCTCTGGCAAATCCCGTGGTCAAGGAAAAAGGAGAAGCAAAAGCGACCCTAGGAAGCGTTGATTTTTCTTTTTCATTGACCACGGGATTTATCATAGAACCAAGAAATATAACATCTAGCAAAAGGATTCTAACTTTGAAAAAAAATCACAATATTTTTATTAGAAATTAAGATAATATCTAAATTATCTACATATTGTGACGAGAAACACAAAAAAATCTAAAAAACGCAAATGAAATCTAGGAAAATCACACAAAAACTATCTCCCATACTACTAAGGATTGGAATTGCTATATGTGTATTTTGTATCGGCATCTTCGTCTTTATAGCTTGGTTATTAGAATATAAAGATACTACTACTGGACCTATAACTATTACGACAACTGCTGTTCCTCTGGAATTATTTGCCAAAGAAACAGGACAGTTAAAATTACTTAAAAAAAACAATGCTCTAGTTTCTAAAGGGGATTTTATTGGCTATATTGAAAATACTACTAATTTAGAAAACGGTCTTCACCTTTTAGACCAATTAAACGAGCTTTCCGTTGAATCTTCCATCCAACAGTTTACATTTTTTTTAAAGACACTAGACAAAATGGAGTTAGGAGATATTTCTCCATCAGTGGTAAACTTTTCAAATCAAATAAAAGAATATCATTTATATATTAAAACAGACCGACACCAAGAAATTACAGATAAAAAGAAGCATCAAATCAATTTACATAGAAACTACATTCAATTAATTAATAAAAAAATTAAATTACATAAAAAGAATACCGCTATAGCTAAAGAACAGTTCTTAATTGACCAACAATTATTTGAAGAGCATATTTTGTCTAAAAGACAATTAGATAACGCTAAACGCTCTATAAATAAAGAAGAAATAGAAGGTAGATTAGTAGATTTTCAATCAACTATCAGCGACTCAGAGATTACAATAACAAGGCTAGAAGAGCATATTATTGAAACCAAAGCTACTCATGAGAAAGAAAAATTATTGTTACACAAAAAGATCGTTAATCAATTTCAATTATTAGAAAGCGAAGTAAAAAATTGGAAGGAAAAGTATTTAATTGAAGCTAATGTAAGTGGAAAATTGGTTTATTCTGATTACTTGACCGACTATTCCTTTATAAAAAAAGATAGCAGAATTATGACTATCTCCCCTGTAGCTAATCTAGAATATTTAGGTTTATTAAAACTACCAAAGAAAGGTATTTCAAAAGTACGACCAGGACAAACTGTACAAATACGCGTTGACAATTATCCATTTTCTGAATTTGGAATCTTAGAAGGTAAAGTTGGTGCTGTTGCATCCATACCTAATGATAATAAATATTCCGTGCAAGTGAATTTTCCTAACAATTTACATTCTACTTATAAAATTGATTTTGAATTTCAACAATTGATGAGTGGGCAGGCAGATGTAATAACTAGCAAATTATCCTTATGGCAAAGAATTTATAATCAGTTCAAATCTATTAGACATAATTATAAATAGGGTTGTTTCTAATCAATATATGAAAATATATTTTTCATCTCTACCTACCCTCAAACCCCGAAATCCCGCCGCCGTCAAGCGGCAAAACACACATACATAATATAGTGTCAGGTAGAGATTTTTTTTCTCATTTTAAATTAATGATTAACAAACAAAAGACGATTCGGGAGAATAAAACCTTATGAAATCTGACAAAAATATATTAACAATAAGACAACTTCATGCTCGACTGTTACAGTACAAGTCAGGCATAATTATTGTCATTACGCTGCAAGTTTTATGGGCATTTATTGAATTAACAGTTCCTTTCCTTACCCAAGCGCTCGTTGATCAAGGCATCCAACATAACGATCTTAATTTTATCTACCTCATTCTTATTGCACAATTAATTTTATTTGTAGGGACAATATCTGCAGATTATTTTAAAATGTGGATGGTCAGAAATATAGGCGTTCGCTTAAATATGCAACTGATCAATAATTACTTAAAACAAATTTTAAAAAAGCGAATTCTATTTTTTAATAAACATCCTTATGGGGTTATTTTACAAAACCTGAATGACAATTTTAGAATAGAACGGTTTCTAACGGATAGCTATGTCAATTTGATTAATGCATTTTTTAGATTATTAATTTTTGGTATAGTCCTATTTATTTTTGATTTCAAAGTAGGCTTGATTTTATTAATTTCCACGATTATCTTTTTTGTTTGGAATTTTGCATTTTGGAAACAAAGAGCTGCTGTTGATAAAAGAATGTTTTCGACTCAAACAGCTATACGGAGTAGTTTGTTACAAATAGTTAGTGGGGTGTATGATATAAAACTAAATAATCAAGAAAGAAATAAATTAGAAGAGTGGTATAATAGCCAAGATTTACTATCTACTACTAGATTATGGCAATTAAAAATATGGCAATATTACTTCGGTGGAGTAGCGGTCATTAATCAATTAAGAGATATTTTTATTCTCTTTTTCACGGCCATTGCAGTCATGGATGGTCGTTTGACCCTTGGATCAATGATAGCGATTCAATATATACTTGGGCGATTAAATCAACCCATGACTGATATTATGCAGTTTATTCAAGACTATCAGGATGCTAAATTAAGTTTATCCAGGCTAAAAAAATTTACAGGCCCTGGTCCTGAGGATTATCTACCAAAAGAAACAACCATCGAAACGAAATACCAATTAGATATTACCATAGACAAGCTTTCCTTTAATTATGAATCCACACCTGCTGTTAAAGATATTACATTTGATATACCTTATGGAAAAAAAGTGGCTATAGTAGGGGAGAGTGGAAGTGGAAAGTCAACTTTATTAAAATTATTATTAAAATTACTAACGCCAAATGAAGGTAGAATAAAAGTGGGGGATCGTCGATTGGATGATTTGGACACTGCGAATTGGCGACTAAATTGTAGTTCTGTTTCCCAAGAAGGATTTATTTTTGATGAAACCATTCTTTATAATATTACTTTGGAAAGAGAAGATCAAAAAATAAATTTTGATCAATTTTACGCATCTATAAAAGCTGCTTGTCTAACAAAAATTATTGATAACTTAGACGAGGGGATACATACTAAATTAGGGAAAGAGGCGAAAATCTTGAGTAAAGGACAAGGACAACGGATCATGATTGCAAGGGCTCTTTACAAGAATGCTCCTTACTTATTTATGGATGAACCAACCAGTGCTTTAGATAATATCACAGCTATGGATGTCATCAAGAATATGAAAAAAATGTATCACGATAAAACGGTTGTGATCGTGACTCATAAATTAGCTGTCGCTGAAAAAATGGACATTATATTTTTAATGGACAATGGGCTTATCGTAGAATCTGGAACTCATATGGATCTACTAGCTAAAGAAGGAATGTATGCGAAACTGTATAATAGTTAATACATCTCCAATATATCTTTTACTTTGTGAAATCTACGTTCTTTTCGACCGTGCAAAATAATATAAGGTGTTTTCAATAAATTCAATTCTTTTTGATATAAGTTAAATAATCCTAGTCTGTCTGCCTTATTAGGGTGTTCTCTAAGTGGATCTGGTTCCCAAGGAATATCTATATTGCATAGAAAATATAAAGCAGGTTTATTCTCTTTCAATTTTTCAATAATCCACGGATGCACTCGTTTGTATTTATATTCTGACCATATTTTAAGCACTAACAAAGAAGTATCACAGAATAGAAAAGGCTTAGAAGAAGAACTTAATCTCTTTTCATTTGCATACTGTTTTTTTGCTATTTGTAATAAATCATTTTCTGTATACGGACGATCAAGGTTACTAAGATAAAATCTTGCTTCTTCCTCCACTAGATCACAACTATAAAAAGCAGCAATAGCACTAGTGATGGTAGATTTCCCCGAAGATTCTGGACCCGTGAAGATTATTTTTTTCATTTTAAAGATCAACAATTTTTTTTACTACATAAAATAAATAAGTAAAAAATCAATATTGCAAGTTAGCTAATTGATACCTAAATTTGTTAAGGTACTAAGTCTTTTATTTAGCAAATTATTTTTATGCACGATATCGAGCCACATTTTAAATGGAGAAATAGCTATGTAGCATCCGAGGATCCCAAATCTCCTTTTTACAATAAGGTAAATAATGAATTTACTTTTACCAATAAAATTTATAACTATTTCATCCATCCGCAATGGGATGAGTTTGGCTCTCCTACCTTGTATGCTAAAGTTATATTCGTAGAATACGACGAACAATTTGCTATTATCGAATTTATTGGAGAATGGAATGATGCAGTGTCTAACGATATTATGTTTTTAAAACGAAATATAGGGGAGGCATTAATGGAAGAAGGCATACACAAATTTATTTTTATTTGTGAAAATGTATTAAATTTTCATGGCTCTGATGATTGTTATTATGAAGAATGGGCAGAAGAATGTAGAGAGGAAAACGGTTGGATCTGTATTATAAATAGCTTAGAGCATGTATCAGATGAAATGAAAATAACCAATCTTCAATATTATATAAACTTTGGTAAAAATTATAATAATATCAATTGGCGACCACATAAACCTCATAATTTCTTTAAAGCGATTGATGCTTTAGTGAATGGAGAAGTATTGAGGTTAGTTTAAGTGGTCAATGAAAATAAAAATGAAAATTGAAATTAAAATACGTGATGTATTGTTTCATGCTGGTTTTAATTTTCATTAAAACCATTTATTTTTTTATCTAAGTAACGACAAAACAATAACTTGAGCATCTGATTCTATTCTTTTCCAGTCTAAGAAACTTATTATTTCGTCGTTACTAAACCACTTTTTTCCGCATTTATACGTATTTTACTGGCAAAAACTAATACGAATTGCCCACTCCTAAAGAGATACTACAAGAGTACTGGAAATTCCAATCTTTTCGACCCCTCCAAGAGGAAATTATTCAATCTGTCTTAGATGGTAAAGATACACTTGCGCTATTGCCGACTGGCGGAGGCAAATCTATTTGTTTTCAGGTACCTGCCTTATATCAAGAAGGTATCTGTATTGTTGTTTCCCCATTGATTGCCTTGATGAAAGATCAGGTAGAGCAATTAAAAAAAAGAAATATTTCGGCCATAGCAATTTATTCGGGAATGCGCTATCAAGATATAGATCGTGAATTAGATAATTGCGTATATGGTCATACAAAATTTTTATACTTATCTCCTGAACGATTGACTACAGAATTAGCTCGTCAACGCATTGCTAAAATGAATGTGAATTTAATCGCTGTTGACGAAGCACATTCTATTTCACAATGGGGGTATGATTTTAGACCTTCCTACCTTGAAATTGCAAATATCCGAGAACTACATCCTACAGTACCTGTTCTTGCCTTAACCGCAACGGCTACAAATATTGTTAAAGAAGACATTCAAGACAAACTAGTATTTGCAGAAAAAAATATTTTTCAAAAGAGCTTTGAAAGAAAAAATATTTCCTATGTTGTACTGAGAGAAAATAACAAATTAAGCGCCTTATTAAATATTATCTCGAAAGTAAATGGGTCTAGTATTGTATATGCTCGAAGCAGAAAAAGAACGCAAGACGTTGCAATTTTTTTACAAAGAAATAAAATCAAGGCTGATTTTTATCATGCAGGATTGAGTCCAGATAGTCGTTCTGCGAAACAAGATGCTTGGATACAAAATAAAACAAGAGTTATAGTTGCTACTAATGCATTTGGAATGGGCATAGATAAGCCTGATGTACGAACGGTTGTTCATATCGATCTACCCAATAGTTTGGAGGCGTATTTTCAAGAAGCAGGAAGGGCAGGAAGGGATGAAGCTAAAGCCTATGCCGTTTTGATATATGATGAAGTAGATAAGCTACGATTGGAGCGTACTTATGAACAAGCCTTCCCAGATATGAAAACTATACGGCAGGTATATAGAGCCTTAGGTAGTTACTTACAATTAGCAGTAGGAGGGGGAATTGGAAAAAGTTACGACTTTGATATTGGAGAATTTATTAAAACGTTTAATCTAGAGGTAGTAAAAACTTATAATTGCCTTAAAATATTGGAACAATCGGGTTGGTTGATATTGAGTGAGTCAATATATCTGCCAGCCACCTTAAGGGTAAAGGTAGATCGAGAGAAATTGTACGATTACCAATTGCGCAATAAAAAATTAGATCGGGTCATTAAGAAAGTGCTACAACTATATCAAGGCGTTTTTAATTATCCAATAAAAATTAAGGAATCACAACTAGCTTATGGCTTAAAGATGCCTGTCAAAGAAGTAGTCCAAAGCTTAAAAAAATTACAACAAGATGGAATTGTACAATACGCTCCTCAAAAAGATAAACCTCAATTGATATTTTTAAAAGAAAGAGTACCTGTCGATAATTTAGTAATTGATCAAGTATTGTTTAAATTTAGAAAAGAACGTTTTGGAAAAAATATCAAAGCAGCTATCCAATATGCAGAAAAAAATAGCTGCCGAAGCAAACAATTATTAGCTTATTTTGGAGAAATCAATGCGCCACTTTGTGGACAATGTGATGTTTGTTTAGGTAGAAACAAACCAGATATTCAAGAAGGTACCTACGAAAAATACAAGCAAAAAATATTTCTTTTATTAAAAAAAGAAGCATTGACAGCTTCAGAAATTAAAGAAGCATTTTCCCCTAAACGACAAGAGCAAGTAATGACTACTATCACTTTTCTATTAGAGGAAGGAATTATAGAAGTGCTAGATAATCAAAAGATTAGATGGGTTAAATAATCTTCAAATAATACCTCCATCATCTTGGGTGCGTAGGATGACGGGGTCGTTTTCTACGCCCCCGTTATTTAAAAGATTGATTGCCAAGGAGTTAATTTCGGGGGCGTAAAAAACGACACCATTCAAATCTTCAATTGACGGACTCCTCCTAAGAGAATATTACATGAAGAGGTATATACTCCGTATCTCTAAGTCTTGTAAGTATAGCAAAAAGAAATTCGTTCTCAACTAAACAAAAATGCTAATCAAAATAGACTTACTTAAATACCAGTCTTCTTTAAAAGTTAAAAAAGAGTCAGGGAAGAAAATGATTTTCGATCCCATACGCAAAAAGTACTTAGTCTGGCAACCAGAAGAATTGGTCAGGCAACTACTAATTCATTATTTGGTTCAAGAAAAAAATTACAACAAAAATCATTTACACGTAGAAAGAGGATTAAAAGTAAATGGTCAATACAAGAGAAGTGATATTATTACCTATGATAAAACAATGGCTCCATTCCTGTTAGTAGAATGCAAAGCACCAAGTGTTCCACTCAATCAAGCAGTGCTGGATCAAATTGCCACTTATAACCTTGTTTATCAAGTCCCATATTTATTGATTAGTAATGGAATACACAATTACTGCTGTCGTATGGATTATGAAAATAATGTATATACTTTTTTAGACGAAATTCCATCTGGTCACACGCAGCTCTAAGGTAGCTCAAGCTTCCAGCTTGAGAATGTTACTCAAGCTGGAAGCTTGAGCTACGTGTATAACGGCAAAATTTTATAAATGAATTCATTAAAGCTTATACTTTCCAATTGGAGTTACTTTGCCCCCGCATGGGTTTTCGCTTCCTTGAATATAATGACCGGTACATGGGTATTGTATTTACCCCACGTAAAAACAAAATTTGCCTTAAATGACGCAGAAATAGGAATGGCATTATTTTGTTTAGCCTTAGGACTACTTGTTTCCATTCCATTCATTCCTTTTTTAAATAAAAAACTTGGAGTAGGTCGTTCTACTATCATTGGAATTTTGGTTTTTGCCTTGTTATTCAATTTGCCATTAGCCGTCTCTAATTATATAGCCTTATGTGGAAGCTTATTTGTAATTGGTATTTTTTCTGGATTTACCGATATAGCCATGAACGCTTTAGTATCCACTATTGAAACCACTAAGGATAAACATTTTATGTCTGCGGCACATGGTTTTTTTAGCTTAGGCGGATTTATAGGAGCTGGAGTGGGAAGTATTCTGATCAATCAATTTGCTACTCCCTCTTGGCATATGTTCGCTGTTTCCATGTTTATCATATTAACCAATCTTTTTCTGGCAAAACACTACTACTCCATAAAAGAAGTACCCATTGAAAAAGAGGAGGAAAAAGATACCTATAAAAGCATCCCTCTTTTACTAGGCTTAGCTTTCGTAGGATTTATCATTATGTTTAATGAAGGAGCAGTGGAGCATTGGAGCAACCTGTTTTTATTTGATATTGTAAAAGTTTCAGAAAGTAGAGCAGGTTTTGGTTTTATAGCTTTTTCTTTTTGTATGACGCTAGGTAGATTCTTAGGAGATAATTTAAGTCAGAAATATGGCACGATCAATATTATCAGTTACGGATGTTTCATTTCTTTTTCTGCTTATTTTTTAATACTATCCACTCATCTTATTTTTACGGTATTAGGTTTTGGCGTTTTAGGCTTAGGACTTTCTGTTATTATTCCAGAAGTATTTAGATTAGCAGGTCAAACAGAAGGCGTTCCTGCTTCTACAGGCATATCTATTGTTTCAGGTATAGGATTTGTAGGTTTTCTTACAGGACCCGTATTATTAGGGATTATTTCTAACTGGAGCAACTTAATGATGAGCTTTGGTTTCTTATCGTTTTCTATGATTCTTGCTTTAGGTTTAACCTTTTTCAATTTGAAAAGAATGTATAAAGTTCCTTAGTTCTACTTTGGATTAGAAAAGAGAAGCGAGAGCAGAGAATAGAGATAAATCCAACAAAAAACCTTATTTTTAGTATATATAGTAACTGACTAGGAGTCAAGTTAAGATTCAGAGTATTGTTTCATAAAAAAAAGTAGAATAACCTTGAATCGAAGTCGAAATGGTTCTATGTTCTCGAAATACAACCTGACCCCTGATTACTGATTACTGACTCCTAGCCCAAAAAAGGGTTTTCTTATAAAAAGAATATTGCCTGAAAAATCAAGTTACAAACTTGAAGAATATCCATTTGAAGTTACAAACTTCAAATATCGGCATAGTGCTAAACTCAAAAGAGGGTGCGATGGTCGAAGTTTGTAACTTCGATCCAATATTTTTAACGTTTTTAGCCTAATTTTTAACGAATACATTTTTATAAGAAAACCCTTTAGCCAAAAATAAAAATTCAAATTTTAAATATGACTATTAGTTTAGATTCCACCATTCAAGACAAAATAGATAATTGGCTATCTGGTAATTACGATGAAGCCACTAAATCTGAAATAAAACAATTGATTAAAAACGAAGATACAACTCAATTGACAGATGCTTTTTACAAAGATTTGGCATTCGGTACAGGTGGCTTGAGAGGAATTATGGGGGCTGGCTCTAACCGAGTCAACAAATATACACTAGGTATGGCTACTCAGGGTTTATCTAATTACTTGCACCAAACTTATCCTGGAGAACAGATCAAAGTCGCTATTGCTCACGATAGTAGAAATAATTCTAAATTATTTGCCCAACAAACTGCAGAGGTCTTTTCGGCTAACGATATATATGTTTACTTTTTTGAAGGATTGAGACCCACACCAGAGTTGTCCTTCGCCATTAGAGAATTAGGCTGCCATGCGGGAGTGATGTTGACAGCCTCGCATAATCCGAAAGAATATAATGGGTATAAAGCCTATGGAAAGGATGGTGGACAACTGGTAAGCCCTCATGATAAGAAGGTGATGGCAGAAGTCAAAAAGATCAATAGCATTGATGAGATTCGATTTAATAAGAGAGAAAGAAATATAGAGTTGATAGGTAAAGATATAGATGATAAGTTTCTAGATGCTGTAGCTGCTGTCTCTATTTCAAAAGAAGCTATTAAAAGACAGAAAGATCTAAAAATAGTTTTTTCTCCTATTCATGGTACAGGTGGGGTCAGTGTACCTCCTGCTTTGAAGAAATATGGTTTTGAAAATGTAATACTGGTAGAGGAGCAGATGAAGCCAGATGGAAACTTTCCTACGGTGGTATATCCTAATCCAGAAGAAGAGGAAGCATTAAGTTTGTCTTTGAAAAAAGCGAAAGAAGTAGATGCAGACCTCGTTATGGCTACCGATCCAGATGCTGATAGGGTAGGGATTGCAGTTAAAGATAATAAAGGTGAATTTATATTATTGAATGGGAACCAAGCGGCCTGTTTATTAATACATTATGTATTGACTGCTTGGGAAAAAGCTGGAAAATTAACAGGCGATCAATATGTAGTTAAAACAGTAGTTACCTCTTATTTGATTGATAAAATAGCAGCTTCTAAAAATGTAGACTGCTATAATACTTTAACAGGGTTTAAATACATCGGAGAAATTATGACCAGCCTAGAAGGTAAAAAAACCTTTATTGCTGGTGGAGAGGAGAGTTATGGCTATTTAGTGGGAGAGCACGCTAGAGACAAAGATGCCGTAGTATCCTGTACGATGTTAGCGGAAATGACCGCTTATTACAAAGATAAAAATAGCAGTCTATATGAAGCACTTATCAACTTATATTTAGAATATGGCTATTACAAAGAAAAATTAATTGCTATAACTAAGAAAGGAAAGAGTGGGGCAGAAGAGATTCAAGCAATGATGGATGGTTATAGAAAAAATCCACCCGCTACATTAGGGGGTTCGAAGGTAGTCACAGTAAAAGATTACAAGTCTTGCACTAGTTTAGACATATTAAGTGGAGAAAAAACAAAAATTGATTTACCTTCTTCCAATGTATTACAGTTCTATACAGAAGATGGAAGTATCGTCTCTGCTAGGCCGTCAGGTACAGAGCCAAAAATCAAATTTTACTGTAGTGTTAATGATAAACTGTCCTCCAAAGAGGAATTTGATAAGATTTCTGCCCAATTAGATGAAAAGTTGACGCTTATTTTGCAAGATTTAGGGGCATAGGAACGATGAAAAAATAAACTTACAATTTAATACTGCTTATTTTGTTCCTAGTTTCTTCTTTAAAAACGGGAGTAATGTTGATACTATGACGGTTTTTGAAGGAAGAAATAGGGAAAAAAGAAGCAGCAAAAAGTGCAAATTTATTTTTACATCATTCCTAAATAAATAAAGAGGTAGTACATTTGTACCAGAAAACCTTTATTTTAGAACAAATTCTATTTCAAACCAATGAAGTATTTATTATCTATTTTTTTTGTAGGCTTATTAATAATGGGCTGTGGTGAAGAAGAGCAACTGACTCAAGAAGAACAACTGCTTATTGATACTGCAGCTATTGAAAAATATCTTGATGATAATAATCTAACAGCAGAAGTTACACCAGAGGGCATTTATTATATTATAGATGAACTCGGGACTGGAGGTAGTCCTGATGCATTCTCTACTGTAATAGTTAATTATCAAGGATATTATTTAAATGGAGAAATTTTCGATCCAGGTCCAGGTGCAGGAACTCCTATTACTTTTCAATTACTCAATGTTATTCCTGGATGGACACTAGGTATTCCTTTATTTCAAAAAGGAGGAAAAGGAACTCTATTGATCCCATCTTATCTAGGATATGGTACACGTGGACAAGGGCCTATAGGACCAAACACTCCTTTAATCTTCGATGTGGAGTTAATCAACTTTAATTAGCAGTTAAAAACGCAATTACAGCCATTGATCCACCAATAATGAGATAGGTAATTAATGCTTTTTTAAATATTTAAAAAAGCATTAATTACCCATCTCATTCTTGTTAAATACACTCTTAGATTAAGTAATTCAAACAATTACTCCTAATTATTTGGAAAACCCAATAAATTACTTTTTATTGCGCCTATTGTGATAATAAAATAGGTCATTACCGCTCTATTATTCAATATTATTCATTGATTTATAGGGGAATTATCTTCCCATTACCGACCTTAAAGCCTTTTCCAATGAAAAGAGTTAAAATTGAACTGGAATTTATTTTCCGCGCTTCTCCTGCTATTGTTTATAAATTTCTTACCTCTCCCGATTGTCTTATAAGATGGTTTTGTGATGAAGCAGATATTACTGGCGATATATTTACCTATACTTGGAGTGGCGCTGATGAAATAGCTACACTTATAGATGATATAGAAGAAGAGCGGTTGAAATTTAAATGGGAAGATGCAGACGATCCAGAGGAGTATTTAGAGTTTAGAATGTCCAAATCCCCGGTAACCAATACTTCAATTTTAGAAATAACTGATTTTTGTGATGATGATGAAGTGGAAGATACTAAGGCATTGTGGGAAACTCAGATGAAGGCTTTGCAGGGAGTAACTGGTGGTTAGTACTGTTTTTACAATAAGATATTCTTATAAATAGGAAGAGCTATGTTTAAATATTTAAACATAGCTCTTCCTATTTAAGGGATTTAGCAAATTAGAATAGACATACTCTTAATCAATCAATACCCAAACCATTATTCCTAATCCTACAAGAAAGATTAAAGTCCCAATAAGGCTTATAATACCACCCAGTAAAGGAATAAAAGCAAGAAGCCTGAGTAAGAGCCCACCTATAGCAATATAAGCCCCTAATCTAAAGTTATCATCATCCCAAAGGTTTCCTCCTTTTGCTTGCCCTTTTTTAGCTAATCTTTTTTCGATTTTTTTAAATCGCTTTTCAATTTTTTGCTGCTTCTTTTCAAATTTTATAGCCTGCTTTGCCTCTTTCTTTGCTCTTTTTTTGTTGACAGTTGTTTTTTCAGGAGCTATATGAGGTTTCACTGCATAATTAGGAATACTATACAATAAACCAATTATCAAGAATAAAAAAATCTTCTTTTTCATAATGTATTTTTAATAAACGTTAGTTCTTAGTTACAACAAATTTACAATTATCTACTCAAATAAATTTGCCCCTTCTTCCCCCACTAATGTTCCGATTGCAACGCCCATACCGCCTAATCGGACAGATATTCCAATCCTTTTACTTAATTTTTGAACAATAGGCGATTTTGATTCACCCACGCCTAATATACCACTCCATTTATAATCAATCTCAATTGCTTGGTTGGGTAAAATAGTAGTTTTCATAAACTCCATCAAGGCATTTTGTATCGTTGGGGTGGTACCGAATAGATCAGTCGTTTCCTCTAAAGGTGCTTTATTTCTAGCACCACCTAATAAAACTCGATCGCCAACATTCCTAAAATAATAATATCCCTTATCATAATGAAAACAACCTTTTAACTGTAAATCTGGTATTGGTTGGGTGATAACAACTTGATTTCTAGCAGGTTGCAGGTCTAGATCAGGAAGTAATCTGTTAGTAAATCCGTTAGTTGCAATTAATAATTTCTTAGTACTTAAGTCATAAAGATCACTATACAACGTCACTTTATCTCCCATCTCTTCAATCTCCTGAATCGTTAAACCTGAATATAGGTGCACGCCAAGTTTACTGGCTTTTTGTAATAAGGATTGTATCATTTTCCCAGGATGCAATTGCCCTTCTGCTGTATTCTTTATTAAACGGATATTCTTTTTAAAACCAAATTGGCTTACATTTTCTACTTCTTCAAATACTGTTTTTGTACCTATAATTTCAGCTAAACAATCATTAAAGAAAGGAATATATGCTTTATATTTAGAATAATCTTCTGTATACTCATAAAATAATTCATATCCTCCATGTTCTTTGTAATCAATCTGTTGATCTCCTAATTTTCCTCGTAACCTTCGAAGACCTTCCCATCGTTTTTTGACTAATTCTAACATTGCCTGTTCCCCATTTTGCTCCATATCTTCTACTAATTCAGAGATACTTCCAAAACAAGCAAACCCTGCATTTTTAGTACTAGCGCCTGAAGGAAGGGACCCTCGTTCGATAACCACCACTTTTTCTTGAGGATATTTCTTTTTCCTAGTAATGGCTGCATTTAATCCTACAATTCCACTTCCAATAACAGCGAAGTCAATATTGCTAATAAATATATTTTGTTCCCAATAGCTCACATTTTTATGCATATTCCTATTATTTTTGCTTCGATTCTTTTTTTTGACATACTCTTAGTAGAACACAGAGACACAGGGCACACAGAGAATAAATCTAAC
>CAYOBX010000026.1:0-14938 GCA_964402245.1 uncultured Saprospiraceae bacterium
TTAACGTTTTTAGCCTAATTTTTAGCGAATACTTTTTTATAAGAAAACCCTTCAAGATGTTAACAATCAGTCTTGTAAAAATTGACTACTCTATTCTTGACACAGTTGGGTGAACAGTCCCATCTATTATATCGTACTCTGTGCCTCCGTGACTCTATGTTCTAAATTAGGTCTCTGTAACTCTACTCTAAATCAGTAATCCGAATATTTTTTTCCTGCCAATACCCTTCCTTCTTAAACTGAAATCTAGTAGGAGTATAAGTCCCTACAATATCAACATTCGCTTTTTGAGGAACTTCTTTATCCAATAGCCAGAAAGTGGCATTGACCATTAATCTACGAGTACCTTCCGAAAGCATATCCGTAGCCGCACCAATAGTTGCGGAAAAACAAGTACCTTTCTTTCCCGAAGGGATTTGATAGCTCTTAGTCCATGCAATCGGCATCATAGGATCATTCTGGTCCAAAGTAGCTGCTAGACCTTTATCAATTTTCTTTATGACAAGATCAGGTAGCTGATAATCTGTTGGACGCATACCTAATAAAGGATCGTCCTCATCATACGCCAAAGTTCTTTCTATAACTTGGCCTTGAATGATAACATTAGCATCACCTGGAAGTGGCAATCTTACACCATACACATCAGAGGGTCCCCAAATATCCCCATCGGTAATACCATTAGTAATAGGATGATCTTTTCCAGTAGGTGCAATCAAACCTTTGGTGCTTTGGTGTCCATGTTTTCCATGATGATTGATCCAATGCTCTCCCATTACTAATCGACCAAAGCCGTCTTTCCACTCCGTATCTTCCTTGAAATAATTACCATAATGTTTGTAGTTAGAGTCAAAAGGAGCTTTATCAAAATTAAAAGCATGAGTTGCTGTTCTAATTCCAATTAATGGTTTTCCACTTTTTAAATAGTTATCAATATGCAGCATTTGTTCATCTGGTAAGGCTCTAAATCGGGTAAATAGAATCATTAGATCAGCAGTAGCCAATGCCTCTAAACCCGGAATATTATTTACATAATTAGGATCAACGATTCCAGGTCGCGCAGGATTTTGTGCAAATAGTACGGTGCATTTAAATCCATGATGGTGAGATAATATTTTAGCTAATTGAGGTAAGGCTTCCTCTGACCTATATTCTTCATCGCCAGAGACTAGTACAATATGGGGCATTTTCTTGCTGCCATTATAGGATAGCCATTGTTCAACAGTAGGTTCTTCTATAGGAGTCTTGATGGAAGTATCTTTAATAACAGTTTTACAACTGCCTATTATAACAACTAAGGATAATACAATAAATAGTTTTTTCATGATTGTTCTGAATTATGGTTTGAGTACCTACAGAACAAATTTACTTAATTATTTGTATTTTCTTTTACGCTCTCCAAATTCTAGAAAGACTCTATCATTTTTTCCCAATTATTTAAACTATCAAAAATTGGTTTTGATTTTTTAATTCGTAATTGCATTAAAGCATATTCTATCCGATCAATAGCAGTAGTTATAATTTCTAAAGAAGTCGAGAAGCATAATCGAATATGCCCACTAGCACCTGGTCCAAACCATTTAGCAGCTCCAGGTACTACTGCAACCTTTGCATGCTTTAATAAGTAAGCTGCCATTTCTTTTTCCGAAATACCAAAAGATTCGATATTGACAAATAGAACGTAAGTTCCTTCAGGCTGTACACAATGTATACCATTAATACTATTCAAGCGTTTAACAGCGTAGTCCCTTACTTTCTCTAAATGTACTAAAAAGGCATCTGCCCAATACCAACAATCTTGATAGGCTGCAGTAGCAGCTATTTGAGAAATGGTAGTCACTCCTGATGAAGTAGAAGCTACTTTAGAAGTGGTAACAATATCATTATAAACCTTTATATTAGGTGCTACTATATAGCCCATTCTTAAACCTGCCAATCCAAATGTTTTAGAAAAACCATGAACGGTAATCGTCCGCTCTGCCACCCACGGATGCACATTAACAATACTATGAAAAGAGGTATTAGAATAGACAATATCCGACCAAATTTCATCATTCATAATCCAAAGCTTATTCTCTACCGCTACTTTACCTAGTATTGTTAATTCTTCCTTTGTCAATGCTCTACCGATAGGGTTATGAGGATTACAAATACAAATCATCTTTGTACGAGGGGAGATTAAACGGTCTAAATCTTCTGGATTAAATGTACGAGTGATTAAATCAAAAGGTAAACGAACTACTTTCCCTCCTGCTGCTTCAATAGATTGTTGAAATAAAAAATCTACTGGATCGAAAACTATCGCTTCATCTCCTGGCTCTAATGCCATTTTGGCAATAGTAAACATACCCGAAGCAGCCCCATCAACTGGTAAGATTAGATTTGCATCACAAGTTACTTTTTTTCTTTTTCTTAAAACTTCTGCTGCTACATTTCTAAAGGATGCTAATCCTTCTGAAGGGCCATAGGAAAAAACTCCTGCTCCAGCATACTCTTGAATGGCATTAATTATTTCTGGTGCAATCGGAAAATCAGGATCTGCAGCAGTTAATGGAATGACATCTTCTGGAAGCGTAGCCCACCTCAAATTATAAGCTCTTTCTCTAAGTGCTTTATAGTTAATAGACTCATGGCTAAATAATTCAGTCCTTTTAGATCTTTGGTTATTATCTAGACGAAATATATCTACAGGAGCGATCCTTGTCATTTTTGGCATGTAGTTGTGTATTAAGTTTTCTCAAAGTGTAGTGGGTAAATACAAAATTCAAGCTTACTTAGAAATATCAAAGGCTAAGGGAACTGCCATTTTCCTCTTTATTTGCATCGGATATAAAAATTGTTCTTTTAGATCTCTACCCATTTGAAAATAGGAATCTACCGTATATTTTCTTGCAGAGGTGTATTCCTCAAAGATAGATGCTAATGGTAAATGGTCTTTTTCAATCAATAAATCAGCCAAACATTTTGCATCTTCTAATGCACAACTAACACCTTGACTAGTCAAGGTGAGTAGTACATGAGCTGCATCTCCAATCAAAGCTAAGTTATTCTTATAATAGGTTGGTATAGGGTTCATATCAGTAGTATGCCAAACATAAGATTTACTTAAATCCGTTTTAGAAACTAACTCAGGAATAGGATCACACCATTGCCTGATTAATTGGAAAAGCCTTTCCTTTTGCTCTACTAAAGTGGTTTCCAGTAACTCATGATGATGACTATCATATTGTACGAACCAAACCAAATGATCCTTATCACAAGGAAGCATCCCCACGGCCATTCCTCCTCTCATTTTTATAACTTTCAAGAATGTTCCTTTGTATTGTTGTACCAAATGAGGTGCTTTTACCACAGAAACTATTTCTCTAATTCTTACTGGAGAAAGAGAAAAATCACTGACTACTTCTTGTCGAGACTTTGACCAAATTCCATCCGCCCCTATAAATACATCTCCGGGACAAACTGTTCCATCTTGGAAAACAGCAGCTTCAATAGCTCCAGATTTCTTATACTCAAAATGAGCAAAGCTTTTATTAAATTGTATACAATCCGCAGGTAAACTATCTATTAAGAGTTTCATTAAAACACCTCTTCTGATTCCTATTGCATTATTTAATTTTTGATAATCTATTAAAGAACCATCTAAGTTATGCAATTGAAATTGGTGAATATTATGCGCATGTTTAAGTACTTTTTCTTTGAGCCCGATACTATCTAATACAGCTATACCATTAGGCATCAAAATAAAGGCATGTCCTTGAGTATGATTGGCTTTATTTTTTTCAAAAATAGTTATTTTTTTTCCAGCTTTAATTAGTTGATGTGCACAACTCAAACCTGCAATGCCCCCTCCTAATAAGACGTGTTGTTTCATATTTAAACGTATAGGTTAGTATTTGTAAATAATGGAGGGTATCAATATTATAAATGTGAATAATAAATTTTAGATTCTATAAAAAGGAGGATTTATAAAGGGGGAATTTTTTGATGAAAATTGTTTGGCGAAACAAGAAAACGACAAGTCTATCAGGCATAATAAAAGGTAACTGGCTAGGGGTCAGCAACGAGGAATCAGGGGTCAGGTAAATTTTTTTATAAGTAACGACGAAAGAATAAAGCCGTCCAAATGGTGGATTTATTCTTTTGTCGTTACTAAGTATTCAAAATTCTTCATCCAGAATTAAGTCTATTTATAAGCTTTAAGCGTAAAAGAAAAAGTACTACCATTGATCCCATCAGACTCCACCCACATAGTACCTTTATGGAGTAATACCACTTTTTTACAAATCGCTAATCCCATTCCAGTTCCCTCATAAGAATTCTTATCTAGTCTATTGAACAGGTTAAAGATTTTTTCTTGATATTTAGCATCAATACCTATTCCATTATCGGTAAACGAAAATTGAATAAGGTCTCCTTTATCTTCCCATGTAATTTTGATAAGAGGATCTTGTTTACAAAATTTCATTGCATTTAAGAGGAGGTTCTGAAATAATTGAGATAAATATTGTGGATGCCCTTGGATTAAAGGCAGTCTATTAGGAATATTTATAGAAGTATTGGTTTCTAATAATTTCAGTTTCAGATTAGCTAAAGAATCATCTAATATTTTTTGAGCATTCGTTTCTACTAATTGATCCTCTATCGTATTAAAATCAACAGTAACAAACGATTTTAATCCAGTTAAGAGTTCGCCCATTCGATTGGCACTATCAACAACAAATTGTAAATATTCTAAACCTTTTTCATCAAAAAGGTTAGCATATTTTCGTTGGATAATATTGGTAAAACCTGAGATTGTTCTTAAAGGTTCTTTCAGATCATGAGAGGTTATATAAGCGAATTGTTTTAACTCTTCATTTTGAATAGTCATTTCTTTAAGAAGTTTTTCTCGCTCTTTTTCTGCGTTCATTCTTTCTGTAATATCAATACCAAATCCAAAATTCATATCCAATTTCCCTTCAACAAAGTAAGGATACAATTGACGGAGCACGTATTTTGTCTTACCTTCTTTTGTTATATGTTCATCAACCCATTCTTTTCCCGTTTTGGTTCTAGCAAGTTCCTCATATTGCTTATGTCTATTTTCTGCTATGGTAAAACTTTTATTTCTATAGCTACAGAAATCAAAATCTGTTTTACCTACCATCCATTCTCTAAATTCTGGATCTTTAATGGAATTATGATTAATAAAAAGGTAATGCCACTTTGAGTCTAACACCGCAAATTCAGTAGGCATTTGCATCAAAATCGTTTCATAAAAAGATAGTTTTTTCTTTAAAGCATCCAGTTTCTTTTCTTCTGATGCTAAAGCTTTAGGAATGATTAAACAAATATTTTTATCTTCTTGTACATCTACAATTTTGACTTTAATAGATACAATTTCATTACTTTTAGTTAATAATTGAGTTTCCCATTTATCTATAACATTTAATTTAAATAATTTAATTTGGCTATTCCATTTGTCAATATCTGAGTCTATTAAAAAATCTGTTAATAAAGATTTTTTCAGAAAAGCACTGGAATGTCCAAATAGTTTTTGACTACAATGATTAACTTGATTGATAGTACTTGAATCAATATTACAAATCATAATTGGAACATTAGAATGTTCTATCAATAGATCCCAACTACCACAAGTTTCTCTTTCAATTCTCATACTAAAATATTTCTATTAGAATTAGGGCTGTTTAATAAGACGCAAACGAATTTTGTAAGTAAAATAATGTATTAAGTAACGACGAACAATAACTTCACGATTTGGATGGCTTCTTTTGTCAACCTCATGCTATGGTCTATTTGGAAAAATACATGTCTTGTAGTTCTTCTACCATTTCAAATGTCAATGGTTTACTCTTTATATCATTTATTAAGCGATGATTTTTAACCTTTTCAGCTTCATCTTTATCTGATGAAGTGGAAAGCATTATTATCACTGGTTTTTCTGTTTTATTATCTACGATAAGTTGGTTTAATTCGTCTAGAAATTCCCAGCCATTCATAGTAGGCATATTAATATCTAATAATATTAAGTTTGGTTTAGATAGGTTTTCATTATTAGCGGCATCTAAATAGGCTAAAGCATGCTCTGCTGAATTCATACTAATAACTTCTTTAACGCATTCCGAATCTTCTATAATGATTTCATTATATACTGTAGTGGCTACATCATCATCAATTAGCATTATGCAAGGAATGGTTCTCTCCATGATATTATTTATATCAGGTAAATAGTAAGTCTATCTAAACCCAAAGGACAATATAAGATTAGACTAGTTAAATATGGAGGGAAATTCAAATGAAGGGTATAATATAACACACCAATTTTTTTGCCAAAAAGTGCAAATTTGTTTAGGAAAACGACAGACTATCCATATTTTATTTCAAAACATTAAAAAAAGCGCATTAAAAACAAAGTTTTGTTTTTAATACGCTGATTTGGAGTTGTTTAAATAAAAAGAATAAAAAGAATATTTAAATTAATTATTTCTACTGATTGTAACGAATTGCGTTGATTTACAAATTGTGTTGTCTTCGATACTTGTACTATATAAATTAGTGAATTCGTGGTTTTCCTACAATTGTTGTTGAAAGTCTCGAAGAGATTATATCTTTCATTCACCGCAATCCGTTATAATCAGTATTTTTAGATTATACAAATTATATGTTCCTATCTACATACTTCTACGATACTGCCCGCCCACATCAAATAATGCATCCGTAATTTGACCTAATGTGCAACTCTTAACCGCTTCAATCAGATGTTCAAAAACATTTTCATTCTTAACTACCGCAGCCTGTAGATCTGCTAAGGCTTTTTTAGTTTTGGATGGGGTTAATTGATGCAATTCATTCAAATTAGTAATTTGTAATTCTTTTTCTTCTTTCGTTGCACGAATAACTTCTGAAGGAATAACAGTTGGAGATCCTTTGGAAGACAAGAATGTATTCACGCCAATAATGGGATACTCTCCAGTATGTTTCAAAGTCTCATAATATAGACTTTCTTCTTGAATCTTACTTCTTTGGTACATTGTTTCCATCGCTCCTAGCACCCCGCCTCTTTCTGTAATTCTATCAAACTCTAACAAGATTGCTTCTTCTACTAAATCCGTCAGTTCTTCAATAATGAATGCCCCTTGCAGTGGATTTTCATTATTGGCCAAACCTAACTCATGGTTGATAATCATTTGAATAGCTACGGCTCTTCTTACGCTATCTTCTGTAGGAGTAGTAATCGCTTCATCATAGGCATTGGTATGCAAGGAATTACAATTATCATAAATAGCATATAGTGCTTGGAGGGTTGTCCGAATATCATTAAAGTCAATTTCTTGCGCATGCAAAGATCGACCAGAAGTTTGAATATGATACTTTAATTTTTGAGAACGTTCATTCGCACCATATTTATATTTCATTGCCTTGGCCCATATCCGCCGCGCTACTCTTCCTATTACGGCATACTCAGGATCTACTCCATTGGAAAAGAAGAAGGATAAATTAGGCGCAAAGTCATCAATGTTCATTCCTCTGGAAAGATAATATTCTACAAAGGTAAATCCATTAGATAAAGTAAAAGCTAACTGAGAAATTGGGTTAGCCCCCGCCTCCGCAATATGGTATCCAGAAATAGAGACAGAATAAAAATTTCGTACTCCTTGGTCGATAAAATATTGTTGCACATCTCCCATTAATTTCAAAGAAAACTCTGTGGAGAATATACAAGTATTTTGTGCCTGATCTTCTTTTAAAATATCTGCTTGCACAGTACCTCTAACAGCTTTAAGTGCCTTTGCTTTTAATTCTGAATAGATAGCTGGCTCCAATACCTGATCTCCTGTAAGTCCCAACAACATCAATCCTAAACCATCGTTTCCATCTGGCAGCTCCCCATTATAACTTGGTCTTTTTAGTCCCTTATCTTCATAACATGCTCTAAATTTAGCTTCTACCAAATGCTCTAAGCCATTTTCTTTGATATACAATTCACACTGTTGGTCAATAGCCGCATTCATAAAGAAAGCACAAATAGTCGCCGCAGGACCATTAATCGTCATAGATACCGAAGTCTTAGGATTACACAGATCAAAACCTGAGTATAACTTTTTTGCATCATTCAGTGAACTTACATTCACTCCAGAATTTCCTACTTTTCCATATATATCTGGCCGATGGTCTGGATCATTTCCATACAAAGTAACAGAGTCAAAAGCAGTCGATAATCGCTTAGCAGGTAATCCTTTTGATAGGTAGTGAAAGCGTTTATTCGTTCTTTCAGGACCACCCTCTCCTGCAAACATTCGAGTTGGGTCTTCTCCTTTCCGTTTGAATGGGAATACCCCTGCGGTAAAAGGAAATTCGCCTGGCACATTTTCTTGTTTAGACCACTTCAAAATTTCTCCCCAATCTTTATACTTTGGTAAGGCTACTTTTGGAATACTATTTTGAGATAAGGTCTTTGTATAATTGTCCACTTTAATCGATTTACCTCTTACCTCATATACAAATTCTGGCGCTATATAAGCTGCTTTTTTCACTTCCCAATTATCCAATATAGCTTTGTTGTCTCTATCTAAATCTTGCTCTAATGCTGCCTTACTTTCTGCTAATAATTCTAAGGTAGTATCTAAGGAATCTTTATGATTTCCTTGTTGCTTTAATACTTCAATTGTGTTATTGATACTAAAAATATTTCTTGCTATCTCACTTTGCTTTTCTACTTCTTGGTCATATCGATGGATGGTTTCTGTTATTTCAGATAAGTACCGAACCCTCGCTGGAGGTATGATATATTGCTTTTCACTTTCTCCTTTTGCTAGTTCCCCTGCTGCTGCCTTAGGGAACAATCGTCCCATCAACTCATTAAATAAATTATTAATTCCGGGGTCATTAAATTGAGAAGCAATAGAACCATATACTGGCATCTCGTCTGTAGAAGTTTCCCACAATTCATGATTCCGTTGATATTGTTTTTTGACATCTCGCAAAGCATCTTTTGCTCCTCTTTTATCAAACTTATTGATGGCTATAACATCCGCAAAATCCAGCATATCAATTTTCTCTAACTGAGAAGCTGCTCCAAATTCTGGTGTCATTACATATACCGATACATCTGCATGATCTACGATTTCAGAATCCGATTGTCCAATACCAGAAGTCTCTAATATAATCAAGTCAAAAGCAGCATGTTTTAAAATAGAGATGGCACTATCTATATGCTTATTCAAAGCCAAGTTATACTGCCTAGTAGCTAAGGATCGCATAAATACCCGATCGCTTGAAATAGCATTCATCCGAATACGATCTCCTAATAAAGCCCCTCCAGTTTTTCGTTTGGAAGGATCAACAGAAATAATACCGATTGTTTTTTTCGGAAAATTTTGTAAATATCTTAATACTAATTCATCCACCAAGCTAGACTTTCCAGCCCCTCCGGTACCGGTAATACCTAATACAGGAACAGTTGAATCTTCGATAGTCTTTTTTAAATCCACTAACCAAGCTTCATTCTGTTCTGGATAATTTTCGGAGGCTGTAATTAATCTAGCGATACTCGCAAAGTTCTTTTTGGGAACTCGCTTTATTTGTCCATTCAATTGATCTCCTACTGGATAATCACATTGTTCTAGCAAATCATTTATCATTCCCTGCAATCCTAATGATCGACCGTCATCGGGGGAATAAATACGAGTGATTCCATACGCATGCAGTTCTTCTATTTCTGTAGGTAATATAGTCCCGCCACCACCGCCAAAAATTTTGATACGTCCTGCTCCTTTTTCCTTCAACAGATCATAAGCATATTTAAAAAATTCGTTATGGCCTCCTTGGTAAGAGGTAATCGCAATTCCTTGTACATCCTCTTGAATCGCAGCATCTACTATTTCATGTACTGGTCTATTATGCCCGAGATGAATGACTTCTGCACCTGATCGTTGGATAATCCGACGCATAATATTAATAGCGGCATCATGGCCATCAAATAAAGAGCCTGCTGTAAGGATTCTTACTTTATTATTAGGTCTGTAAGGTGCTATTTTTTCCATAAGAATTTTTCACTTTTTAGTAACGACAAAAAAATAACTAAGCAGTCTCCAACTCCGCTTCAATCGGCAAATAAGGCTTCCCTTTGATAGCAGCCCGCGATACCACCATTCTTTGTATTTCCGAAGTACCTTCATATATCTGTGTAATCTTTGCATCCCTCATCAAACGTTCTACATGATATTCTTTTACGAAGCCATAGCCTCCATGCACTTGCACTGCTTCTACTGTTATTTCCATAGCCGCTTCCGAAGCATATAACTTAGCCATAGCTGCAGTAGTAGCATAATCCATTCCTTGATCTTTTAACCATGCTGCTCTATAGACTAGCATTCTTGCTGCTTCTATCTTAGTTTGCATATCCGCCAATTTAAAAGCAATGGCTTGATGCTTATTGATAGGCTTACCAAAAGTTTGACGTTCGTGAGAATAAGCTAAAGCTAATTCATAGGCTCCTTCTGCACAACCTAATGCCTGCGCTGCAATACCGATACGTCCACCATCTAAAGTTTTCATGGCATACTTAAAACCAAAACCTTCAGGACCTAATCTGTTTTCTTTAGGTACTTTTACATCTGCAAACATTACCGAGGAAGTATCTGAAGAACGAATGCCTAGTTTGTCTTCCTTCACTCCTGTGCTTACTCCCTCCCATGCTGCTTCTACTACTAAAGCATTGATTCCCTTATGGCCTTTCTCTATATCTGTTTGAGCAATGACTACATAAGTGCCCGCCTTCTTACCATTGGTAATCCAGTTCTTAGTACCATTTAATAAGTAGTGATCCCCCATATCTTTGGCAGTCGTTCGTTGACTAGTAGCGTCACTTCCAGCTTCTGGTTCGGACAGACAAAATGCACCGATTGTCTCTCCAGACGCTAAGCTTGGCAAGTATTTCTGCTTAGTAGCCTCCGAACCAAAAGTTTCTATTCCATACTGCACTAATGAATTCTGAACGGACATAATAACGGAGGCAGAATTGTCAATCTTAGATATTTCTTCCATTGCCAAGACATAAGAAATAGTATCCATTCCACTACCTCCATAATCAGGAGAAGTCATCATTCCCATAAAGCCTAATTCCCCCATCATTTTTACTTGCTCAGTTGGATGGATCATATTAGTATCTCTCTCAATTACGCCTGGTTTTAATTCATTTTGGGCAAAATCTCTTGCCGCATTACGAATCATTAATTGTTCTTCTGTTAGTATAAAATTCATTGATGTATTATTTAGTTTTTAGCATCTAGCTTAGAAGCTAATAGCTAATTGCTAACAACGCCAATAACGGGCTAAATTTAAATACTGATTTTCTAGGATTTATGAGTAAAAAAATCAGCTTTTTATTTTTTAAAACTCATAACTAATTGATTATCAAAAGTCATTTTCTTATAGCCCGTGATTCGCATTAACAGCTAAAAGCTCATTATATGATTTATGTAAGTAGTATAAGCTCTGCCTAAAGATTCAAAGTATTCCTCTCCAAAATGTTCTTTAAAAGCAATGATTCCTTTTTCTGTAAAGTGAGGTAAAATTAAGCTCCATGCTATTTTATCCCAACTAGTTTCTTCTCGAATATTTTGATAAATATCTGACATTAGCCAGAAGAAGGACAGCATCCAGAGGGTTCGGCACAAATTGTAATAAGTACCCGGAATCGTCTCTTCCCGCATATTTCCTACTTGAATAGAAAATGAAATGATAGACATTTGCCGCTTCAGATCATCTGCATATATTCGTTTGATTTGTTTTTTAACAGTTGGGTATTCCATGACTTGTTTGTCAAAGAATATAAAGGAGTATGCTTGTTGTAATTCATGAAAGGCCTTCGTCGCATTATTTGTATTCTCCCAAGAAGGATATTGGGTCTCTGTCATTTTAGTCTTGTACTTTGACCACATTTCTTGTACGATCTCTTCTAAAAAGGCTTCCTTATTTTTAAAATAATAGGTAAGATTACCCCTACTTATGCCAATTTCCTGTGCTATCTGATAAAGGGTCGTTGCACCAAAACCGTTTAAATTAAACAGTTTTTTTCCTGCGATTATGATTTTATCTTTAGTTTTCAAAGATGAAGATACTAGGTATTACTAGAAAATTGGTTGAAATTAGTACAATAATAAAATAATTTAGTCAAAACTGCTATTGTTTTAACAAAAGTTTTCAATCCTTCTGTATCTAGCAAGAAGAATAGTCAGTTGTAAAGGTAGCTTCTGGTAACCGGCAAGCAGTAGCTCTAATTTGTTTTTTAGAGGTAGCGATTTTACGAGGTTTTTTTTATAAAAAAACCTCGTAAAATCGCTACCTCTAAAGGAATATAGTTAAAACATACTTGTTGCCGAGTCTAAAGATAAAGAACCAACTATCCTTTAGTGTCCTTAGATGCAGTATGTTGATAGGAATAATAAGTGTAATACAAAAAAAAGTGGATCACTAGTATGACTAGTGATCCACTTTTTTTGCGTAAACGCTATAAATCTAAGAAAAAGGAGCAATAACTACCCTTCTCCATTCATTTTTTGATGTCTATATACTGCATCAATAATTTCTGTTCGTCTAAGAACTGATGGCTTCACGAAATTCTTTCTTCTTCTTAATTCATTTCTTAGCTTAATTTGTTGACGCTTTCGCTTATATCTACGAATTGCTTTATCTATGTTCTCATTATCCAAACGTTTAATAATTAGCATATATATATTTAAATTGAACAGATTTATCTAACCTGATGCGTTAAAAAGTTGCAAAGATACAAAAAAAAACGTTTTATTTCAGGTAAATCACTTTTGCATTCAAAGAATGTATTTTTACCACATTATCACAGAAAGCTTTATGGCCTTTAGGAGCTAATAAATATAAAGAACCACCCTTCATACTCGCCATCGTACCTAATAATTTCCACTTAGACACCTTTTTCTCTACATCATCAGATTTAGTAGCTACTTCTACATAATTCTTAGCGCCCATTTGTAAGCCTGTAATATCTGGAATAATAGGCTCATCTTCGCCTGATCTAGTAAATTGGCTAGGCGTCTCATAATCTTCTATATTCGCTTTTATTTTTTGGAGTCCTTTACTTTTTGCCCATAAGAGTGCTTTATCAAAATGTGCTTGAGCAGTTTTAGCTGCTTTCTCAGCTTTGTCAGCTTTGTCAGATTTCACTTTAGCTGCTTTGTCAGATTTATCAGACATAAATTAAGTTTAGTATCAACAAGAGAATAAAATAATCATTTTGAATGATTATCATTTAGTAAATTAGACCACCAAATATATAGTTTAAACAATTAAATTACCTGCTTAGTTTCAATTATCCCGTAAAATATACTAATCACAAGCTATTTTGGTAGATATTTCACTACTTTTTCCCTTATTTTACAGCTTTTTCAAGTTTTTTGACAAGTTTATCGAAGTAATTGATAGCTAGGTTTTGCAAAAGTTCAAGCACAGGAATTAAGTTCAACATCACACTCACAAACGCATAGGACTAACAGGTCCATTTTAAAAAAATAAGTTGTCCATCAGTAGACATGAAAAAAGATTTATTAATAAGTGTAGAAAACATCTATAAGGCAAAAGTGCGACTAAAACATGTGGCGCATCATACTCCTTTAATGAAAAATAGCTTTTATTCTGAAAAATATCAGTGTAATCTTTATTTAAAAAGGGAAGATCTACAAGTCGTCAGATCCTATAAGATTAGAGGGGCTTACAATAAAATGGCTACTTTATCAAAAAAGGCATTAGATAAGGGGGTCATCTGTGCTAGTGCTGGCAACCATGCACAAGGGGTTGCACTAGCCTGTCAAAAATTAAAAGTTAAGGGTAAAATATATATGCCTACCACTACCCCATTACAAAAAATAAAAAAAGTAAAATCCTTTGGCAAATCATTTGTAAAAGTACAATTGATTGGAGATACCTACGACGACTCTTACAATGAAGCTATTAAGGATGCTAGGAAAAATAAACTCCCGTTTATTCATCCTTTTAATGACGAGAAAGTAATTGAGGGACAAGGAACAGTCGGTTTGGAAATAATGGAAGATTGCGAAGAACCAATTGATTATATTTTTGTTGCTATTGGCGGTGGTGGAATTATATCTGGCTTAGGTAGTTACTTTCGACACATCAGTCCTAAAACTAAAATTATTGGTGTAGAACCAACTGGATCGCCCGGTATGTACCAATCTATGAAAATGAAGAAAGTAGTTACGCTAAAAGAAATGGACGTTTTCATAGATGGGGCAGCCGTAAAGAAAGTAGGAGATTTGACTTTTAAAATCGCTCAGCAGGTAATTGATGATATCGTCTTAGTGCCAGAAGGAAAGGTCTGTACAAAAATATTAGAGTTATACAATGAGGAGGCGATTGTGGTAGAACCAGCAGGAGCTTTAACAATAGGTGCTTTAGATTTTTATAATAAACAAATTAAAGGCAAAACCGTCGTCTGCCTAATTGGAGGAGGTAATAATGACATCACCAGAATGGAAGATATCAAGGAACGTTCCTTATTGTATGAAGGTTTAAAACATTATTTCATTGTGCAATTTCCTCAGCGTGCAGGTGCATTAAAGAGTTTCTTAAACGATATATTAGGTCCAAATGATGACATTACTCATTTTGAATACACCAAGAAAAACAATAAAGACTCTGGGCCTGCTTTAGTTGGTATTGAGTTAAAAAATCGAAAAGATTATAAATCTTTGATCAAAAGAATGAAAGCACAAAAAATTGAGTTTCAAACGATGAATGACCAAGAGATGTTATTTCGTTTTTTGGTTTAAAAGACTAAGAATTACTGCTTATGGTGGCAAAGCCATATAGCGGCTAAGGACGTTGACGAAGTTGAACACAGAGGCACTGAGCGCACAGAGTTAGATTTATTCTCTGTGCGCTCTGT
>CAYOBX010000026.1:15038-24253 GCA_964402245.1 uncultured Saprospiraceae bacterium
GCCTCTGTGTTCAATAATTGCTATTCTTGGGCTTAAAATCTCTGCGTCTCTGCGTCGACGTTGACGAAGTTGAACACGGAGGCACTGAGCGCACAGAGTTAGATTTATTCTCTGTGCGCTCTGTGCCTCTGTGTTCAATAATTGCTATTCTTGGGCTTAAAATCTCTGCGTCTCTGCGTTCAATTATAGACGGGTAGCCTAATTTTTTGGAACGTAAACCTAGAAGAAAACTAAAAGGTAAATTTATATATGCGAAAGCAACAAACAGATCATCTGGTACAATTGATTCGCTCTTTGACGAAAGCAGAGAAGCGACATTTTAGATTATTCGTTACCCGTAATCAAGCATCCGATAATATTCTGTTTTTGCAACTCTTTGATGTCATTGAAAAATATAAGGATTATGAAGAGGAGATTATTCTAAAGAAAATACCGCAGATTAAAAAACGGCAGCTGTCAAACTTAAAAGCACACCTATACAAGCAGTTGTTAATGAGCCTGCGGCTACTTAGTAAAAATTATAATAAGGATATAGAGATTCGAGAGAAATTAGATTATGCAAAAGTTTTGTATACCAAAGGCTTGTATCGGCAAAGTCTAGAGATGTTGGAAAAAACCAAAGCTCTATCTAGAAAATTCAATCAAAATTTATTAGAATTAGAAGTTATAGCATTTGAAAAATTAATTGAATCTCAATATATTACTCGAAGTATAGATACCCGAGCAGACGAACTCACAACAGAAGCAGTGAGTGCCGTAAGACGAGTAAAAGGAATCAATACATTTTCTAATTTATCTCTACAATTATATGGACTCTATTTAAAAGTAGGATATGTTCGAAACGAAAAAGATCATTATTTTGTAAAAGAATTTTTCAATGCTAATTTACCAAATTACAAATTTGAAGACTTAGGTTTTTATGAAAAAATGTACCTCTATCAATCCTATGTTTGGTACTCTCATACAACTCAAGATTTTTTACATTGTTATAAATATGCACAAAAGTGGGTAGATCTTTTTGAAGGGTACCCAGAGATGCAAGTATTGGAAACACCGCTTTATTTAAAAGGCTTACATAATCTTTTAAGTTCTTTATTCTACCTGTCTCATTACAATAGATTTGTAGAAGTGATGGACAAACTGAAAACATTTGAAACAACCCATAAGGTAAAACAAAATACCAATGTAGAGGGAATGTTGCAATTGTTTAAATACATTCATCGAATCAACTTTCATTACCTAGAAGGTACCTTTGAGGAAGGATTAAAATTTGTTCCTGAACTAGAAAAAATATTATCAACCAATCAATACAATTGGGATCCTTATCGGATAATGGTTTTTAATTATAGAATTGCTTGTTTGTATTTTGGAAGTAGCGATTATGATAACACAATTCTTTACTTAAATAGAATATTGAATGCCCCTAATCCGAACTATAGAGAAGATATTCAAGCTTTCGCTCGCTTTCTAAATTTAATGGCTCACTATGAATTAGGACATATGCAGTTGGTAGAATATCTAGTCAAATCTGTGTATAGATTTTTAAATAAAAGAGAAGAATTACATCAGGTGTTAAAGGAGATAATTCTATTCATTCGACGATTACCTCGCATCCACAAAGATTCCATTGATAAAGAATTTATTAAGCTAAGAAACAATCTAGTAAAGATTGAAAATAATCCATATGAACGTAGACCTTTTCTTCATCTAGATATTATTTCTTGGTTAGAAGGAAAGATTCAAGATAAACCTATACAAGAAATAATTCGTCAGAAATTTTTGGCTCGAAAAAAATAATTTCTGACAAGATCTAAACATCCGTAATCGTTGATCTGACAGACTTGCAAAGTTTTGAAACTTGGTAAGTCTTTATTTATCAATTAAATAAACTTCCCAAATCTTGAAGATTTTGAAAGTTATCTCATTAACGGTCAGCCTGTCCTGCCTCTGACTCCTACCTAATTACCAAGATTCTTGATACTACCCGCTTCCTCGATACCCTCCCTCAACACAGGGTCAGGAATAGGCGTTCCCCAAACTTGTTCGCAAGGCACTACCCCAGCCCATATTGGCAATTCATAATCTTGCTTTTCATCTCCAGGAGGGCCTGTCCTAATTTTAGCAGAAGCTTGATCTATCGTTAATTCTAATACTGTAGTAGCCTTTAATTCCTTAGCAATAGGCAATCGACTTTCCTCCCAACGACCTTTCAAGATTTGGTCAGAGATAATTTTCAATGCAGCTTCTTTTTCAGCGGTATCTGCGATTAATTTGGCAGTACCAAAACAAACGACAGAACGATAATTCATAGAGTGATGAAATGCTGATCTAGCTAAAACTAACCCGTCTAAATGAGTTACTGTCAAACAAACAGGAATCCCTTCTTCTAGGTTGACCATCATTCTACTTGTAGTGGCACCATGCAAATATATCTTATCTCCTTTTCTTCCATAGGAGGTTGGAATAACATAGGGCTGCCCTTTAACAGAAAAACCTAAATGACAAAGAAATCCTACATCTAATATTTCATAAATGGTTGCCTTATCATAATGCCCTCTTTTGGGGATTCTCTTTACTTTGTTTGTATTGTCTATTGGGTAAGATGATTCCATTTTAATTTTTAAATTGATGAAAGAAAAACACTTATCTCTTGCTATGCCTCAACAAATATAGTAGCTTTCTGGACTACTTAACTATACCAGATTTAATTAATTGAATAGACCAGATATGTTACCTTATAAAAGTCTTATAAAAATAAATCGAAGTTCCACTACCCCACTCTTTCTACAATTGAGTAATCAGATTGTCCAGCTCATTCAGAATGGACAACTAGTGAGTGGTAGCAAATTGCCGAGTAGCAGAGTTTTAGCCGAGATTTGTCAACTCAACAGAAATACGATTAATAAATCTTATCAAGAATTGGAATCGTTGGGTTGGATCAATATCCAAGCTAAAAAAGGTACTTTTGTAGTCGATAATTTTCCCACAATTAAAACACATAAATGGGATAATCAACAAGAAGAGATGCTTAGTAAAGAAATTTCAAAATTCTCTTTCTATTCCTTCCCAAATCTACGAACACCTACAGCTGTCAGTTCACTTATAGGATTTGATGATGGCTTACCTGATATTAGATTAGCCCCTATTGAAGATTTAGCGAAGGCATATGGAAGGCAACTGAGGCAGCTTAGTTTCGAAAATAAACTGAGTTACACAGATGCCCTAGGTCCACCTTCTCTGAAATACCAAGTTTCGAAATTATTGAATGAAACTAGAGGATTAAATACTACCGTAGATAATATATTGATTACAAGAGGTTCAACAATGGCCGTTCATCTAGCCGTAGCAGCTACTGTAAAAAAAGGAGATACCGTGATTGTTGGAGCAAGTAATTATAAAACGGCCAATATGATGATACAACATTTTGGTGGACAATTACAAACGGTACCAGTAGATGATAAAGGCATTCAATTAGAAACTATACCTAGCCTATGTAAACAACATAATGTTAGAGCCATTTATGTGACCTCGCATCACCATCATCCGACTACAGTAACGCTAAGTGTAAATCGTAGATTGCAATTAATGCAATTGGCCAATCAGTATAATTTCTGCATATTAGAAGATGACTACGATTATGATTTTCATTATGACAATAGCCCTGTATTGCCACTAGCAAGTGGTGATCCAAATGAACGGGTTATCCATTTCGGCTCTTTTACAAAGTTGATTGCACCTGCTTTCCGAATCGGATATTTGGTTGCCTCAAAAGAGTTGGTTTCGTCCATTGTAAAATTGAGACGTATATTTGATAGACAAGGAGATACTGTTTTAGAAACAGCTATTGCTGAACTAATGGAGAAAGGGATTATTAGACGCCATAAGAAGAAATCATGGCGAGTTTATAAAGAGCGAAGAGATTATTGTTGTGATCTTTTAGAAAAGGAATTAGGAGATTTTATTCAATTTGAAAGACCAGCGGGTGGAATGGCTATTTGGGTCCTATTTAATCCATCTATAGATTTAATTGATTTGAGTAAACGAATGGAACAACGTGGAGTCTATCTGTCTAATGGTGCTACTTATCAGCCTATAAATGGTAAAGATTCTGTCAATGGGATTAGGATGGGTTTTGCTTCTATGAATAAGGAGGAGATTAAGAGGTGTGTGTTTATTTTAAAGGAAGAAATTTTGAAGTGTTAATATAATTGATCATTTTACGTATGCGATATGATCACGTATACTAGTCATAGCGTGATGCATATATTTTGATTTATTGACGACTATAAGTATCTTTACAAATACTAAGCATAACCTATGATATCAAATATTCGATTAATAAAAGAAACTGGAGCAACCTTCACTCCTGAAAAATTAGCAAGTTATATATCAAATAAATTATTATCCTATTACAAATATGAAAACCAGCCAATTAAAGTCTTAGATCCAGCATGTGGTGAAGGCGCTCTATTAACTTCTATTTCCAGAAAGCTTGAAGATAAAGCTATTGATTTTGAATTACTAGGGTATGATTCTAATGAACATTTTCTAAAAAAGGCTAATCTTAACATAAAATCATACTCTTCTAAAATATCTGTTTCCTTATTTAATAAGGACTTTCTTGAGCAAATAACGCCTGAATCTAAACAAATAGAACTCTTTGCTAATACTAATTCGAGTGACTCCATAAATGGAACAATCGACATGATAATCGCTAATCCTCCCTATGTAAGAACACAAATATTGGGAGCTGATTATGCACAAAGAATTTCAAAGAAATTTAATCTAAAAGGAAGAGTTGATTTGTATTATCCATTTTTAATGGGAATGGCATATGCTCTCAAAGAAAACGGTTTGCTCGGCGTAATAACCTCAAATCGGTATCTATCCACTAAAAGTGGTGCAAGTGTTAGAAAATTTTTGAAAGAGAATTTTGAAATTCTAGAAATAATAGACCTTGGTGATACAAAATTGTTTGATGCAGCTGTTTTACCTGCTATATTTATAGGAAGAAAAAAAAGATCAAATCTTAATTATCCATCTCGATTTATTAAAATTTATGAAGAGTTAAATGGATATAAAGGTCTTCTTAAATCTGCATCTGATGTTTACGATATGATTGGGCAAAAAGAAGATGGATTTTTTAGTATTGAAAATAAAAAGTTTAAAAAAACATCTGGAGTCATAAAATTTATAGACTCAAAAGATTCCTCTTGGGCTTTGCTTTCAAATGAAGAAAATAAATGGATAACTAAGATTAATAAATCTGCTAAGAATTTAGTGGGTGATTTATTTAAAGTTAGGGTAGGTATAAAAAGTACAGCTGATAAGGTATTTATAAAAGATGATTGGGAATCACAAAAAAATGTTCCAGAAGCAGAACTTTTAAAAGATTTAATCTCACAAGAAAATATAAATTCTTGGTCTGTATCTGATGATAAAAAGCTAAGAGTATTGTACCCTCATTATTATAAAGATGGAAAGAAACAAACAATAGATTTAGAGCAGTTTCCGTCCGCTAAGAGTTATTTAGAAAGTCATCGAGAAAAATTAAGTAGTCGAAAATATTTAATTGATGCTGGCAGAAAATGGTATGAATTATGGGTTCCTCAAAATCCAAGTTTATGGGAAAAACCTAAACTTGTTTTTCCTGATATAAGTACACATCCTCGTTTTTACTTTGATGAAAGTAAAAGAATTGTAAATGGAAATTGTTATTGGATAGTTGCTGAAACTCCTAAGGAAGTAGATTATTTACTTTTAATTCAAGGGGTTGCAAATTCATTATTGATGACAAAATATCATAGTCTGATGTTCAATAATAAATTATATTCCGGAAGAAGAAGATATTTTTCTCAGTATGTTGAAAAATATCCATTACCTGATATTAATTCTAATCCCTCTCAAAAAATCATATCACTTGTTAAAATTCTAAATAAAACTAAAACAGTAAATAAAAAAGAGGTATTAATTGATTTAGAAAAAGCTGTCGCTAAAGCTTTTAATACAGAACCTTTACTTAATCTCGATTAATTTATTTCTCAAAATAATTTTTGGGTAGACGAATTTGAATTTTCTTGTTAAGTCCTTTACCTTCAAATTTAGGCAACCTGCCAAAAAAGTTTTCCCCATTTGTTACAATAAGATTTTTTATAGTGACATATCCGTTTTCAATTTCACCATAAAAAACACAATATCTAACATCACAATGACGAATAGATATATTATTTATTTTCTCCATATCAAGTGGTGCCATGCTATCAGGAATTACCAATCCTAAATCTATTGTAGAAGAAGTTTGAAGTTTTACTTCTAGTAATTGATTTCTTACATCTGGGAATTGCCCATTATCCTTATAACTTGAAAACCCTAATGCTTTACAAACTAGTCTATGTAGCTCTGCGCCTCTGTTTCTTTCTTGGTCAGCACCAGGGTTAATAATTTTAGATCCAACAATAGGTTTTAATTTTTCATAAATTATTTTTATAGGTAAAAGTTTCCCTTTGATTGGATCATCTGTAGGATATTGCACGCCTATCTCTTTACCACATAATGTAGTAATATACTGTGTATCAATATCGTTGACAAGCTCATATTTAGATTCAATATTTTTTAATCTTGCTTGATATTTTTGTGTTAATGTTCCTGTTGTATCTAATGGGGCCAAATCACTTCCAGATACAACTTTCACATTAGAGATAACATTCTTATCACTTATTTTAATCAAAATATATCTTCTTGTTAAATCCAAATCTTCATTCCAAACTTGTAAATTATTTGACTTTTGAGTATACACATCAAATTTTTGTCCTAAAAATCTTGGTTGGGTCTTTTTAAATGAGGATGGGATGGGATAACCTAAGGCAGTACAAATTTCAGACTTTACTTTTTTTGACCTAGTTCTTAAAGGAAGTCCGACTAAATTTAATCCAACTAACTTATGATTTAATACAGCTTGCAATTCATTGCTTGTTAACCAAAATATTTTACTTCCAATCTCTATTTTATCATATATTGTTAACTCAGATTTTCTAATTGCTTCAACTTTTTTTAAGGCATCTTTTAAATAATTTTTCATTCCGCTATTTTTAATAGTTCAAATGAATTAATATTTAAAGCAGTGGAAATCTTATTTAGATTTAAGATAGAAATATTCCTTTCACCTCTTTCTACTGACCCAATATACGTCCGATCAAGATTACTGGCAAAAGCAAGTTTTTCTTGTGACAAACCAGATTTAAGTCTCAACTCTCGAATTCGATTTCCAACTTTTAGAAGGAGCTCTTTTTCTTTAGTAGAATATAATTTCTGCATCTATTTTTCTTACAAAGATCACAGTATGTAGACTATAAGAACACGGACTATAAGTATCATTACTCACTTTGTAATAATGCGAATGACGGGCTAAATCTAAAGACTATTGCTCATCAATAAGTTGTAGACTACGTTTACTAAATCTTTGAGGTTTAGTAAGGCTACCCGTCTATAATTGAACGCAGAGACGCAAAGATGCAGAGATTATTGTCCTATATCCTTAAAAATCATTCATTTGTAATTGTCTGATTTTTAAACGTTTATAACATTATATGGGTAGCCTTTAGTAAACGTAATCGCCTAAAAATCAGTACTAAAACTTAGCCCATCATTCGCATTAATAACAAATAATCATTGAAGAATGAAGTATTTATATTATTCCTAAAACTGAAAATAAATAAATGAATTCGACCCAAATGATCCAAAGAAAGCAATCAACCACAAGATCGAAGCAAAAGACACTACTCTAAAAACAGGTTTCGTCAGGATCTGTTCAGAAAAAGTAAATTTGAAATCTGCTAATTCTATCATTGTCAAAAGTCCGATTAATAGAAAGCCTTTAACGACCCAAAATTTATTAATAACGCTTCCAAAGTTGAAATTATCTAAACTGCCAATTCCCGTAATAACATTCATTGCAGTAGCAAAATCTGGGCTTCTAAAAAAGATCCATGCTAAGCAAGTAAAGAAATAAACCAAGGCTATATTGATTGCATCTCGACCAAATTGAGGCATTCGAATTGCCGTTAACAATTGTCCAAATTTTGGGCCTATTAACCTTTGTACAATCAGATACAAACCATGTAGGAATCCCCAGAAGACATATACCCAACTTGCTCCATGCCATAAGCCACCTAGTAACATAGTCAACATGTTGTTTTTGTAAGTATTAAACACGCCATTTCTATTACCTCCTAATGGAATGTATAAATAATCTCTTAGCCAAGACGATAAACTGATATGCCAACGCTGCCAAAACTCACTAAAGTTTTTAGAAAAATAAGGCGTTCTAAAGTTCTCTGGAAAATCAAAACCCATAATCCTGGCTAAGCCAATCGCTATATTCGAGTACCCACAAAAGTCACAGTAAATTTGGAAAGACCAGAAAATCACTCCTATCAATAAATGCATAGAAGAAAAAGCGTCGGGTGCAGCAAAGCATTGGTCAACGAAGGGAGCTAAAGAATCTGCCACTGCTACTTTTTGGAAAAACCCCCAAAGTACCTGCCCCATCCCTTTATTGAAACGATCCCAGTCAAAGTTTCGGACTCGCTGAAATTGAGGCAAGAAATCCTTAGCCCTCACAATAGGGCCCGCCACCAACTGAGGAAAAAAGGAAATAAAGGTGGCAAAGCGAATAAAATCTTTTTCTACAGGAATCTTTTTATAATATACATCAATGGTATAACTCATTGATTGAAAAGTATAAAAAGAGATACCAACAGGCAGAATTATATTAAGGGTAGTAAAAGATGGGTTTATCCCTATGGAATTGGCAAGTTCTGTAAATGACTCTATAAAAAAGTTGAAATATTTAAAGACGGCCAAAAAACCTAAATTAACGATTAAACTAATAACTAATAGTCGTTTTCGCTTATCCGTCGCCTCTGTTTTATCTAATAACAATCCTACTGTGTAGTCAATCAAAGTAGAAATCATTATCAAACTCAAAAAGTACCAATTCCACTTTCCATAAAAAATATAACTAGCAATTAGGCAAAGCCAGAGCTGTTTTCGTCCTTTTAGTGCAAAATATAACGGAAAGAACAGGGCACTAAATACCAAGAAGGTGATACTATTGAATATCATTGTGTAGTTTTTCTCTTAAGAACTTTAAAATCTATACAGGAGGGGACAATTAAATGTAGGGGAAATGCAATCTAGTTTTGAATTTTAACGTA
>CAYOBX010000027.1:0-23637 GCA_964402245.1 uncultured Saprospiraceae bacterium
TACTCTTAAAAAATACTTCCGTAGCCCTGCTATGCAAGGATTTTTTAAGAAAAACTGAGACCAAAATAAGCTCGCCCAAATGACGGATTTATTCTTTCGTCGTTACTTATGAAATCAAAGACAATTACCCGTTATATTGTCACTTTCTTCCTAAACTGATTTTTATATTGTAGCAATTCAGAATAAGTTAACAATTGTCCTTTCTCATCTATCAAAGGAGTCTATTTGGTTAGAATAAATTATAGTTCATAAATGATTTATATTTAATTGACTGCAAAGCAATTAGAGATACATAATGATAAGAGTCCACTCTAACTACCTTTTTACCAATCTAAAATTCAAACAAGAACAATGTATTTATTTGAACAAAATAAGTACTGACTATTCTTTAAATAGACGAATGTAAAGGCTATTTATTCCTGTCACTCAGTCCTCTATAAATGGATACAATTTCCTTAAATAGATAATATTTTTGTTATTGCTATATCTTTATTTTATAGCCTAACCTACACAAATTAATACAGAGATCTTAAAGTAATAAGTAAGTAGAACCCCCTCTCACCAATTACGAGAGTTACACAATTCTACCTAGTATTTTCCTATTCTCCGACCTTAAGTAACGAGACATAAATAAATGTATGTTTTTGGATCGACTATTTTGTTCTTAGTTTTTTCTTTAAAAATGGGATCTATGTTGATATAGTGAGCATTTTTATAGCGGAAAATAAGGACAAAAGAGACAGCTAAAAATGGACATTTATTTTTGACTCGTTACTAAGTATATACACCAATTAAAAACTTAGCAATCAGCCATTAGCCATTAGCTCTTAGTCTCACAATATATTTGATTTGTTTGTGGTCCATTTCTTTATGGTTCTCAAGAAACATTGAGTGTATATAGAAGCTAACAGCTAATTGCTATACTTCAAACGGGATGATAAAGTGATTTTGAAAACCTACTCGTAACCGCCAAATAAATTTGGCGATTACGAAATCACTTTTTCACACCGTGCAAAGTATAAAAGCTAACAAAAATTTATGGTAAAGGGTTATACACTTCTGATATTGATATATATCGGTATGTGGTCAATTGAACCATTGATGCCTAGTCATTCTATGGATCTTACTGAAATGATGGAAATATGTGATAATGGAATAGATGATGATGGGGATGGATTGATAGATTGTTTTGATGAGGATTGTTTTGGTACAATGGCATGCGATGGATTCTATTATGGTACGGCGAGCAGTTCTTGTACATTCGAACCTGAAGTAAGTCCAGAATTTGATCTTGAATTTGTTTGCCAAACAGATCATACCCAGTATCCAATAGATCAACGAAGTGCCGTCTATGTAGGGGATATGGACGGTGATGGTATTCCTGAAATGGTAGCAAATGATCCTAATCCAGGGAGAATACAAATATTTAATGGACAAGATTGTAGTATTAAACAATCTATAGTGGTGGCAACAAATTCAGCCTTTGCTCAAGTAGCAATTGCTGATGTAGATATAGATGGTTTAGGAGATATGTTTTTATGGGAAAATGGGAATCGTTTATCCCGATATGAATATGGAAATCCAACTGCTGTTTGGACGACTGCTAATAATGTAGAGGTCAATAATTTTACAACACCACATATTGCGGATTTTGATGCGGATGGTATTCCAGAAGTATACGGAGGAAATAGAATTTTTAATACCATTGATGGAACAAGATTGGCGGTAGGTGTTGGAAGCAGAGGGAATTATAATAATAATAGTGATAGCAAAACCATCGCTTATGATGTCTTTCAGCCAGGTGATCCCAATCCAATGGGAGGTGTTTTTGGACCAGAGGCGGCGGGCTTAGAATTAATAGCAGGCAATAATGTGTATACTGTTGATCTAGGGGATGGTACAATGGATAATGGCGTATTAACAGTTGTATCTGAAATAACTAGCAATGGACTGACGGATGGCTTTACTAGTATTGCGGATGTTGATGGAGACGGAGCAATTGATATAGTCGTAATGGATGCAGGAAGAGTCTATGTTTGGAATCCGAGGACACAAACTCAAATCGGTAGTTCTTATATTTTAACAAATACTAGTGGAGGAGGGCGTATTAATATTGGCGATTTTGATAATGATGGAATGGTCGAATTGGGAACAGCTGGTCGTAATATCTATGTGGTGATAGAGTATGATGCCGCCACAAATACCCTTGTTGAAAAATGGAGAAAAACTGGATTAGATGATGGTTCTCAAAGAACAGGTAGTTCTCTGTTTGATTTTGAAGGAGATGGTACTAAGGAAGTAGTTTATAGCGAAGAAGCTTTCTTATTTATTCTAAATGCAAAAACAGGTGCTGAGATTGTTAGAGTACCAGCAGAAGCTGGCACTAGAACGGAGTATCCTTTGGTAGCGGATGTGAATGCAGATGGTGCAGCAGAGGTAATTGTTACCGCACAAAATGGAAATGGTCCTGGTTTTAGTGGTAACGATTTTGTACAAATATATCGTTCTTTAAATATGCCTTGGGTATCTGCAAGACCTGTTTGGAATCAGCATGGATATTTTAATACCAATATCAATGATGATCTATCTGTGCCTATTGTACAGCAGGATATTTTGAATCCAGCTTTGGGAACTGCCTTCAATAGTTTTTTATCACAAACGACCATTTTAAGTGCTGGTAGCACCCCCGCTTTTGCGGCTGCGGATGCCATCATTGATATTATTGATGTTTCTACGGCTGCATGTCCTGATACGCTAGGAATCTCCATGAAGGTAGAAAATCTAGGAAGTGCTCAAGTGCCAGCAGGTACACCGATTGCATTTTATACTAGCAATCCAAGTACTTCGGCAGCTACTTTTATTGGCAATACTACTGTGCCAAATACGATAGATCCTGATAGTATGGATTTATTTACATTTGACTTAGATATTGATCCATTATTGACCCCTCTAGATATTTTTGTTGTCGTGAATGATACAGGATTTGTATCTGACTTACCTTATGATTTTGAAATGGATTTTCCCGTTACAGGAACAGCGGAATGTGATTTTACTAATAACCTAGATTCATTTTTAAATATAGTTTGCTTAGAAATATGCGGAGATAGCAAAGACAACGATGGAGATGGTTTAGCCGATGAACCCAATATTATAGCAACAGACACAACGGGTTGTTCAGGAACTACTTTGCCTCAAATGACTACAGATTTATTAGGAGGTACTTGGGGGATTATCAGTGATATTGGTACAACAGTAGATGCGAGTGGCAATGTAACATTAGGCATTAATAACAGCTCTATTCCAAATGTAGATACTTTATTTTATTTACTTGCTCCATGTAATGATACTATTTTAATTACAACGGTAGATGACTTACCGCCTGACCTTCTATGCCCTGGAGACAGAGATGTATTGGTTGATAATAACTGCGAAGCCACTTTACAAGATTATTTAATGAGCATTCGTACAAGAGACAATTGTACAGCAAGTACTGCTATTACTTTAAATCAAACTCCGCCTAGTGGTACGAGTTTACCGTTAGATACAACGACGGTAACTATATCTGCAAGGGATCTTTCTGGGAATATAGCCAATTGTACTTTTTTTGTTATTGTAAAAGATGACATAGATCCGACTATTACCTGCCCAGTTAGTACTACTGTGATTGCAGATAGCAATTGTGAATTTTCAATACCGGATTATACAACAACTGCTTCAGGAACAGATAATTGTACTGCTAATAATGATATATCCATAACACAATTCCCCTTAGTAGGTACGACTATAAGCGGAGATAATTTTACTCAAATTATTATTCTTACTGCCGAAGATGAAGGTGGTAATATGGAACAATGCTTTTTTCAAATTACCCTTAATGATACGATTGTTCCGATACTTACTTGTCCTGCTAATCAAACTTTAGCAGTAGACGCTACTTGTTCTACAACCATTCCGGACTATACAATGGCTACAACCATTACGGATAATTGTACGCCAACAAGTGAATTGGCTATTTCGCAAATGCCAATTGCAGGTACTACTTTGACGGGCCATAATACAACACAAATGGTTACAGTTACCGCTACTGATAATAGTGGTAACACCAATCAATGCAGTTTTCAAGTCAGCTTAGAAGACCAATCTCCTCCAAGCCTAATTTGTCCAACTAATCAAAATGTGGTGGTAGACAATAATTGTAGTATAAGTATTTTAGATTATACTAATTTGGTAATGTCAAATGATAATTGTGCAATAATATCCTCTATATCTCTAAGCCAAATTCCTATTGCCGGCACCATGATAAATGGTGCTGGTAATACTCAGGTAATCAATATTGTTGGCAATGATGGGAATGGGAATAGCAGTAATTGCTCCTTTACAATAACGCTTATAGATACTTTACCTCCTATGATTACCTGTCTGATTACAGATACCTTATCCTTAAATGGTTTGTGTCAAGCAGTTGTGCCAGATTATTCTGATGGATTAATACGCACAGATAATTGTGTGGAAGAAATGGATATTTCGGTCAATCAAAGCCCTGTTGCAGGGATTACCTTAAGTGGACATGGCACTACGCAAATTGTTACCATAACCGCAGTCGATGGCAATGGGAATAGTTCTGAATGTGAATTTTTAATAGTATTAAAAGATACCATTCCTCCCGGTATAATTTGTCCTTCCGATCAATTATTGAGTGTAAATGCTATGTGTGAAATTATGCTCATGGATTATACCAGTTCGGCAAGTGTCGATGATAATTGTACAACAGGTATGAATATAATGGTATCGCAGAGTCCTATAGTTAATACCACACTAATGGGCGATGGGACTATACAAACTGTTACCTTGACCGCAGAAGATGGCAATGGAAATACTAGCCAATGTTCTTTTGATATAGAATTAAGTGATGATGTTGACCCATCTATCACCTGTCCTTCGGATCAAACTATTTCAATAGATAATAACTGTGAGATCGTCTTACCAGATTATACCTCTATGGCTATAGTTACCAGTCAGTGTTTTCCTGCAACGGATTTTACAGTGAGTCAAATGCCTAGTGCAGGTACTATTCTTACAGATGCAGGTACTATCCAAGAAATAACTTTAGTGGCTGATAATGGGGCAGGGAAAACTAATTCTTGCAGCTTCAATGTTACCTTGGTAGATACGATACCACCCACTTTAATTTGTCCCCCAGATGTAACTCTATCCCCAAATTCGGACTGTGAAATTATTCTCCCAGATTATACAAATGCTTCAATGGCAGCGGATAATTGTTCAGCAACGACTGGAATAACTTTGACACAAAATCCAACGGCAGGAAGTATCCTAACAGGTACTATGAATCATGTAATTATAATCACAGCAGAAGATGAGGAAGGCAATACGGAGCAATGCCTTTTTAATGTTTTTACACAAGATGATTCTGCTCCTACCATCACTTGTCCTACAGATGTGATAATACCTGTAGATATGGATTGTCAGGTGATACTACAAGATTATACCTCTACAGCTACAGCGAGTGATATTTGTACCCCTTCAACAAGCATTGCTATCACCCAAAGTCCAAATGCAGGAACTATTTTTTCAGGTGCAGGAACTATGGAAATCATCACACTGACTGCAGATGATGGTAGTGGAGTGAGTAGTTGTGAATTTCTAATCAGTTTGGTAGACACGATTGCACCTTCCTTATTATGTCCAGGGAATCAGACACTTCCTTTGGAAGATAATTGTATCGCATTAGTTCCTGATTATAGAAATGGGGCGATATCTATGGATAATTGTACGCCAGATAATGCACTTTTATTGACCCAATCACCAACACCTAATACCTTATTGACTGGACCTAATACGACTCACAATATTATACTCAATATTACGGATGAGAGTGGTAACACTAATTCTTGTTCTTTCGAAGTCCTATTAAAAGACGAGACACCACCAGATTTAAGTTGCCCAGATAATGAGGAGATACTAGTCAAAGGATGTGAATATGAACTACCAGATTATACAAGCCTAGCAATGATAGCAGATAACTGTAGTAATTTTTCTGATATAACTATTTTACAAATTCCGCCACAAGGAATGATATTAGAAAATAGTGGCATACAAGAAATTACTTTAACTGTAACTGATGAAAATGGCAATAGTGTACAATGTTCTTTTTTTTTAGAATTAGAAATTATGGTACCAGAAGCACCTAGTGTATTTGGAAACTAGCTTTGGTATTGTTTTTTAGAGGTAGCAATTTTGGATTTTTTTATAAAAAAACTCGATGCCGTAGGAGAATCATATAGCATCGAAGTTACAAACTGTTAGGATGTGTAAGACCCATATAAATTAAAAAACATGCAAAAATATACCTCCCTTCTCTTCAGTTTTTTTTGTTTAGCCTCCCTAAGCAATGCCCAGATAGTAGTGACCTCATTCACACCGCCAGATAATTCACAACCAGAATTAGTAGTTTGTGGAGCGCCTGCCACCTTCACTATTGAAATGGTAGGGAATGAAGCAGAGAATATTGTATTGGATTTAGATATGACTTTTAATGGGATGGCAGGTATTGAATATATACCAGGTTCATTTATGCCTCAAATAAATGAAGATGCCAGTAATCCACAGCAACCTAGTATAGGATTAGGAGATTTAAATGGTACACAGACCTATACATTTGAAGTGGTGATTGACTGCGGTATGGTTAACTATTTAGAAGGAGGAGGCTTAGCTATTTTTGATTTTGACTTTACTTATCAAGATACGGCAGGGATGTCTTTCAATTATAATTTTCAAAATTCTTCTGCTAATGGCTCACAGGAATTTAACAACTCTGTTCGTATTCCTAACATTTCAATTATTGGTGGGGTAAATACAGGTTTCGTAGCGGATGATCTAGGAGAAATGTATACTAGAGAAGTTAGAATAGAACAAACAGGTTTAATCTCTAGTCTGAGAGAAGTAGTCATTAATATTATTTATGGACCAGGTGTTACGGTGACAGATCAGCAGATTAATGGCATACCTGTAAATGCTGCTAATTTTATGATGATTGTAGCGGGACCAGGTGCTAATGTATACCAATTAATATTAAACACATCAGATTTTGCGACCTATAATATTGGTGATGGAGATAATCTATTTGAATCGCCGACGGTGAATCCAGCTGACAATGAATTTTTTATTTGGTCTGAAAAAGTAACTATAGAATCTTGCGAACCTAGAAATACTTTTTTTGAAGCAAGTTGGGGTTGCGATGGAGTAGATTGTAGAACTACAGATATCCAATTTGATGCAGCCTTATCTACTAATCCACCTAACATTATAGTGTCTCGTCAAACTAGGACCTACCCTGCTTGTTTTGATGGCCCCACCGTACATACCTACACTGTTCAAAATACGGGAACAGGATTTGCCACTAATTTGCTTTTGAGAATACGAACCGAGAATCAAAATTTTTCTGGATTAGATGCCAGTACGATGACTTATCAACTAGGAGCAGGTGCGGTGCAATCTTTTGATGTTAATGAAGTATCCAATCCAGCCAATTTACCCGCTGCTAATTGTTATGCTGACATGCCTAATTTTTATGATCGAGTAGATACAGAAATCATAGGAAGTCTAGCCCCAGGAGAGACCTTAACGATTACTTTTGAAACTTACCAATGTTGTATTGAATCTTGTGGTTCTAATAAACAATATTTTGGCTCTAGTGTGGAGGCAAGATTTAATTTACTTTGTTCTATATCTACCGTCATACGCTCCTCTGTATTTAATACGGTAGATGTGAATTCACTTGGTGCATCTACCATACCTGCTGCAATGAATCTAGGAGACACAGAATCCTTTATTTTCAACCTAATGACTTTTGATGCAGATATGACTCAGCTAAATGGACAAGGAGAATATTGTATGACTATAGATATACCTGCCAATTTATCCTACGACCCAGCTAATATTTTAGAATGGGTTGCTTCGGATGGTTCTATGACTTTAACTCCTTCTTCCATCTCTCCTGCTGGAGCAGTAGTAGGACCAGCAACAATGGAAGTATGTTTTAGTAATGGTTTTGGAGCGAGCACTTCTTTATTTAGAAATTCTAATTTAATAATAGATCTTACTTATGATAATTGTGTTTGTGGCGTAAATGTAAATACGAGTATGGACTTCCTATTCCGATATGGGCCAGCCTGCCCAGATGCCTGTGAGTTACGATTGTTTTGCGAAAATGGAAATACTTTTCTAGCCCCAGGAGGATGTTGTTCTGGTACAGGTTGCGATGGTTTAGTGACTACCGACTATCAAATAGAACGAACTTGTTTTGGTTTGCCAGATAATAACCAAGATGGTTGTCCAGATGCAGCTGGCACGCTCGACTTTTCTAATATAAGAAAGGATCGAGCCATGAAGGGAGACGAACTTCGATTTACGAGTACTGGTGAAGTACGACTCAGTTCAACTACTTTAGATAGTTTGGAATATCTCTATTTTGAATCCTCTTTTACCAGTGGTTCTATGATGCTGATTACACCTATCGGTAATAATAGTTTGACCATTACAGATGCTTCCACAGGCTTGACCTATACTTGTACAGATATCGCCTCTATTAATGATATGAATACGATCACTTACAATATTAGTGTCCAAGAGATAAGAGGTTGTAATGACGTACCTATTGATTTTGTTTTTGAAGATGGAGATATAGTAATGGTTTCTGGAGATGTTGTTAATACAGAAAATATTGGATGTAATATTGATAATATAGAATATATTAATTGTTTCTATGGTTCATTGACACCTGCTCCTGTAGTTGCAGAAGATAGACTCAAATGTAATGTTCCTCGGCTAGGAGGTTTCACTGCAGTAGGGTATAGTATTCGAGAAAGAAATGGAACCCGTAGATTTACAGGGTGTGGCTATGAAAATGAATACTGGAGTGAATTCTGTATAGGAGGTGCAGCAGAAGGAACAGATCCTTTTCCTTTTGAATATCGACAATGGTCCCACATCACAGAATCAAAAATAGCCATGCCGCCAGGGTATTTATTTAATAACGCTACATATCGAATGAGGGCTACTCGATTTACGCAGAGTATAATCGACCAAACAGTAACCAATGCTAATTTAGTACAATTGGTCAATGATACTTTTGTTAATGATTTTGCGAGTATCTATCAAACATGTGGTACCAATCCTAATATCCAATATAGTGATGATGGAAATGACATTCGATCAGAATTTATTTTTGATGTGCCCTGTACTGCGGAACTAAATGTAGATAAGGAAGCTTACCATGAAATTACTAGAATAGTAGAATTTTGCTCTCCTTTTGTTCAAACGGAGACCCATACTAATGGAAGCCTACATACCTTTACCCCTACAGGTCCAGAACTAAATTTACAAACTGGTAATGATTTTTCTGAACCTGACGGGACAATGGCTTCTTGGGAATTATTTTTAGACAATCTAGGAAATGGAGCCAATAATGCTTTTTTAGTTATTTTGGATGCTCCTAATATTACTGTTGATGGTTTGAATTTTTCTGGAGGAGGACCTGTGCCAGAATCTAATGGCATCTTTCAATTAGGAGATTTGCCTTTAGGAGGAACTATCCCTTTTTTGTTTGATTTTACTTATGCTTCTTGTGAGATAGATTCTATCCAAGTAGTAGCAGGTTTTGATTGTTTAGGGTATCCTACAGATCGTTTGGAGATCTTATCAGGAGGATGGCCATGTGATCTAGATACCTTGACTTTATTTACCAGACCTTTACCGGGTAGAATTAGTCTAGACTTGATTCAATCTCCCAGTCTAGTACAACCTTGTGATGAATTAACTTATGAATTACAAATAACAAATGTAAACAAAGCTATTTTATATGATACAGAGGTATCTGTATTCTTACCTTACTCCTCAGGTATGGAATTTATACCTGGAACTGAAGAAGCATGTTATCCATGTAATGCAAGTGCTCCCAATTATAATTTTCCAATTTTTACACCAACACAAATAGTTGTAACTACTTTAGGTATAGAATACATTTGGGATATTGAATCGCTGATTGCTCAAGTTAATGCAAATGGTTTTCCTGGATTAGAAGACCCTGATATAATAGAAAGAGTCTTACGTATTCAATTTGATGTAAAAACAAATTGTGATTTTACAGTAGGAGACTTTCCAAGATTTAGAAGTAGTGCAATAACTGCTTGTGAAGAGGTGACAAATTCTATCATTCAATCAGGAGATGTAATCGCCATAGAAGGAACAGGATCAGCATATAGAAGTTTGATTGATTTAAATGTTCTTGATCCAAGTGGACCAATAAATGCTTGTGGGGGTATGGCAACAATAGAAACCAGTGTGCAATTCACGAATACTACCGACGGTTTAGATTCGATCCTGATTGTATTACCAGCAGGAGTTACTTATGAACCTGGCTCTGTATTCTTTTCTAATACCTTATTTGTTTATTCTACTACGCCTACTATTAATGTCGTGAATGGGATTCAAGAAATCAGATTTGGAGTACGTCCAAATATCCCAGCATTCACTCCTATTGATTTTGTGCTAGATGTTAATACAGATCCAAATTTGCTTACTTGTAGATTCTTAGAGCAGCCTATTCTTGCACGTACGGTTATTCCGAATGTGGTTTCCTGTGAGGGCGTTGCTTGTGATTTGAGTGTGCTAACTGGCTCTACGGAAGAACCTGTGACTTTTGCCAAATACGACTATGGTATAATAGATTATGAATTAAATGCTGCATGTGGCGGAACGGAATTAATGCTTTCTCTTACCGTTCAAAACAATGGGAGTTATCCGATTACCACACCAACGACTATTGAATTATTTTACGATGCAGATGATAGTGGTACAAGTACCTCAGGAGATATTATGGTCGGTATGTTAAATACGACTTCAACTATATCTGTTGGAGGAAGTATTATATTGAGTGAAACCTTGATGATTGATCCAACACAAGGCTGTCCATTATTAGCCTCTTTTACAGGCTGTACTTGTATGGAACCCATTCCTTTAGATAATCTAAATAGAAATAACGCAGGTTTAGATACGGTCATTTGTAACGGTACCTCCATTGAACTTGGTTGTGGGGAAGATGTAGCTGGATTTAGCTATTTCTGGTCAGGATTAAATGGCGCACCTATTGGTGCATTATCTGACCGAAGCCTACCAAACCCTCAGTTCACTTATAATAATACGAATACCGTATCTGATACCTTAGAGTATGCATTAGTGACTACGGTAGGAGCTTGTAAGAGCACAGACCTTGTTCAAATAATCGTCTTACCAACTGTTGTAACTGTTGGTGCCAATTCTGCGATTTGTCCAAGTAGTCCAGTCAGTCTAAATGGACCAATAGGATTTACCAATTATCAATGGTCTCCTATTACTGATTTATCTGACCCTACTATTCCAAGACCTACTATTAATATGTTGATGACCCCCTCTACTATCTATACTTTGAGTTTTACCAATGCAGGTGGATGTCTAGAACAATATGAAGAAACCGTAGATTTTGGATTTAATTGTACAGATGTAGAATTAGATAAAACAGTGGATTTAACTACTGCTAATATAGGAGATCTATTGACTTACACCTTGGTCTTAGTCAATCAAGGATTATTGCCAGCATCTGGTGTTCAGGTAACCGATCAATTACCGAGTAGTTTGCAATATGTTAGCCATAGTCCAGTTGCTGAATTGTATGATCCAACATCAGGTATTTGGGATATAGGAGTAGTATTAGTTGAGGATACTTTCACCATAGATATAATGGCTACAGTTTTGGAAGTAGGCTTGATTAATAATGTAGCTGAAGTGAGTGCAATGGATAATACGGATAGTGATTCCGCACCCAATAATGGCAATCCAAATGAAGATGACTATGGAGAAACTTGTACAACTGTTCCGACTATTATAGTTTGTGATTTTGAAGTACCGGTACTAACTGCACCAAATGCAGATAGTTATCAATGGTATTTTAATGGGGTCGCTATTCCTGGAGCGAATGCTGCTACTTTCCAGCCAGATGCCTTTGCAGAAGACAGTTATTTTGGAAGACATATCTATTCTTTAAATCCAGATAGAAGTTGTGGATATGATTTGCAAATAGATCGTTGTTCTGTGGATTTAAGTTTAACTAAAACAGCTAATCCGACTACTGCTTTATTGGGCGATATTATTACCTATACGATTGTTCTCCAAAATGATGGCCCCGCTGATGCCACCAATATTGAAGTAGAAGAAATCATTCCTTCAGGACTTTCTTACAATAGCCATATTGCTACTAATAGTTTTTATAATAACCTCACAGGCAATTGGGATATTCCCTTTTTAGCAATAGGAGGTATTGAAACTTTGACGATTGAAATGGAATTAATAGCAGGTGGCCAATTCATAGATAACACCACAGAAATTACGGCAGTGGATCAACCAGATACCGATAGTACCCCTGACAATGATGATGGAGATCAAAGTGAAGATGATGAAGATAAGGCAACTATATTTTCTAATTATGTTGCAGACATAGGTAATTACGTTTGGCATGATGTCAATCAAAATGGTATTCAAGACGCTGGTGAAGCACCACTGCCAAGTGTAACAGTTTCTTTATTCGATGCGAATACAAATAGTCTTATTGCGACCCAGCTTACAGATACTAATGGAGAATACTATTTTAGAGATTTGCCAGTAGGAGACTATTTTTTAACTTTTGATATATCGAATATTACAGCGTACATGGATTTTGTAGCAACTCTAAAAGATAATTTTTCAGACGGTGCAGACAGTGATGTCTCTGTAATAGGAAGAACTGACAATTTCTTTTTTGATCCATTCTTTGGAGATGATTTTACCTATGATGCTGGCTTTCATTTGGATTGTGAACCTCCTACTGTGCAAGTATTTGGGAATTGATTATAGAAGAAAATATGTACTTAGTAACGACAAAAAAATAACCTCGTCGAAATGCGGAACTTATTCTTTCGTCGTTACTTAGACTATTTTAATGTACTGATTATTAAAAACCGACTTTTGTTTTCACTGAAATGCAGGTATTAATGAGAAAGAATTTATTGAGAATTGTGTGTAGTTTTTTTATAGGTTTAGTAATGATAATAACATTACAAGCTCAAGTATCAGATTGTATAGCTAGTACTTGTCCAGAGATAGAAGTAATAGAACTTAATAATATTCCTGGGTTTGCTCAAACAGATGAGCTAATGATTTGTGGTGCACCAGATACCTTAGCTTTTTTAATTTATATTGAAGAAACTGGAAATATTTCTGGTACGCAAATGTCTATTGATTTTAAGCCAGGAATGCAGTATGCAGGTTTTGAATTGACAGAATATGCTGGAAGTAGTATCTCCGTTGTAGATCCTACACCAGAAAAACCGAGGTTCTTATTAGATGGTATTACGGAGGGTGTATTTATTGGATACATAGGAGTAGATGCTACTTGTAATGCAGATATAGATGCATTGACCTATAGTGTTAATTTGAAATTTAATTATATATATGAAGATACTTGTGGAAACTTTTATGATTGCCAACAATTTGTAACTCCGCTTAGAACCTATAATACGGTTATTAGAGAACCTGTTCTCAATTTTCAAAATGTACCAAATATTACTATTGATGCTTTAAGCACCGAAACCTGTTCTAATATAGTGATCTCTCAAGATGGAGTTGATTCCTATTTAAATGAATATAATTTTTCTGTATGTGGATTAGATTTTACAGACAACCTAGTACTCACCAGTGTCAAAGCTAATACTATAGACTTGCCCTATAACTATGATCCAAGTACACAAATATTAGATGCAGTTATTACTGGATCACACTTTGAAGCTAATACCAATCCAAATCCTGTAGATTCTTTGTTTGATACAGGGGAAAGTCTAACCATTCAATTATGCTATGAAGTAGATGAATGCCCTTTAACCAATACTTATTCTATCCAGTATAAAATGGAATATGGATGCTTCGGCGATTTATGTCAAAGTGAAACCAATGATAAAGAAATTAGGATACGGCCTAGCTTAAGACCTGAGCCAATCGCAGAAACAGATTTGATTCAAAATCCTGAGATATGTGGAGGCCCTGGTGTCATAGAACTAAAAATATATAGTGATAATAATGATCCTCAACAAGGTTTGTTTTCTAATATACAATTTGGTTTTGAAACTTGTGAAAAACCTTCCTTGGAAGTTGTAAGAGTATTAGTTGGTGGATCAGAATTACCTGATACTTGCTACTCTTGGATCAATGACGATATCAATATTGATCTGACTGGTCTTACTACTGACCCTGATGGAATCGGTGGCGTTGTTGACTATGATGGAGATGGTTTTTTTGATGATCTCCTTGGTGGAGATACCATGTCCGTACAGATTGAATTAGAATTTAGCTGTATTTTACCTCCTTTAGCTGCCTCCATTCAATGTGGTGTAGTTTTTTGTGATTTTGCCCAATTTTATGTAGAAGCAGAAAGGGACTGTGGACAGGGTTTTAGATTTTTTCCTCCTGTCACTACTTTTAATATTACTAATGGTGCTATCCATCAAAGTACCAATGAAACAGAAGTTTCTTCCACTTTTTTTGGCTTTGATTTTGGTTCTACTGGCATCTCCGGAGCTAAAACTAAAACAGTAGAATTTTGCTACGTATATGATCGGGAGAATGTGACTTCTTGCGATCCTGCTAATACCACTAATAAATTACAAGTATTATTCGCTGGAAGTGGAGCGATAGTACATGACATAGAAATTAACCCTGCTACCATTATGGTAGATGTCAATGGAGTGAATCAAATTACAGGAGCAGCCGTTACTTGGGATTCTATTGATCCTGGAACTCGATCTTTACTGATAGATGCTGGGGTGGTCAATATAGGAGATACTGTTTGTTATCGATATGAACTAACGGTAGATACGGCACTCTGTGCTCCATTTGTGTATATGGATGGTGTCCATCAAGTGATAGAAACTTGCGATACAGGAACTTGTTCTTGCGAAACAGTAAAAGCATGTGAAAGTATGTTCTTTAGATCTAATCCAAATGATATAGGTTGTTCTTGTTCATTAATAGCAAATGTTGTTCAATTACATAGAGAATCAACAGGTTATACAGATAAAACAATGACCACAAAAATAGATCCTGCTGATGTAGTAGCTGTGGACAGAAATAGGTACTTACCATGTGATACTATGTTTTATGAAGCCTCTATTTCGATCAATTCTGAGGAGGCTTTAGGAAATATATATCAGTGGGGATTTGGTGTAAGGATCTTACCTGTTGCAGGTGGCGTATTGAATAATGTTTCTATGGTGATGGATGCCAAAAAAACAGAATTGGTTTCTTTTGAATTAAAAAAAATTGGTAGTACCACTAGGACCATTATTGATTTTTCAGATATACTCTCTTGCCATGACCCTGACCCCTCTACCTTCCGAGTATCTGGCATTTCTACTTGGTTTGGTTCTTCTCCTTGGCAAAGTTTTACAGAACCACATTTCTCTAATGGCAATTCCAATAGCAGTTATGATTGGTATGATAACTCAAGGGTGTATTTTCAAATAAGAAACCAAACTAAATTACAAGAATGTAGAGGCGTGGACTATTCGAGTTGGGAAAATAATGGAAACTGCTGGGACGATTTTAATGCAAAGTATGGTTTTGAAGTTGGAGATTCTCTTTTTGTGGCTATGCGAATCCCCTTAATAAAAAACCCTTTTGCAGTCGTATTAGGGGAACCTGCTGTACAAACGCCAAGGGTATATCAAGATATTTGGGCGCATAGATTTGATGAATTTGATCCTGACTGTATTGTCTCTACAGGCACTTGCCGAGAAGATGCTTTATTTGAAACTTATTGTCCGAGTGATGTGGTAGCAAAGACAGAATTAATTATAGATGATTGTGGAGGAACCGCAGAGCATTTATTTTCAGTTGAAAATACCACACCGATTACTTGGTATGAAAATGAGTATCGACCTTATTTTCAAATGGAAGATATTGAAATTCCAGTTTATTCTCCGCTTATGTTTTGTGGTAATGCGATGGCAATTACTAAAGGAGGGGTAAGCTATCCACTAAGCATACAAGATACCATTAATCATGACTGTGTTACGGTGGGAGGACAATTGTATTGTTCTGTATCTGGGGAGAGTCCAGGTACGATTGTGTTAAATCCAGATAGAGAAGGATTCCCGGGATTAGGAGTTGGATTAGCTGGACAAAGAGATACCTTGAAAATTACTTATGATTTATGTATGGTATGCCCAGGTGATTTAGCCTCTCTTTCAGATTATACATTGACCTACGATTATTCCTATCCCTGTGAACCTCCTAATGGGAATTGCTATAGATGCAATTTCACAGCAGGTACAGGGTTGAATAATGAGATAAGTGAATGCTTAAATCTAGGAAATGGAGCTTTCTATTATAATGTATTCGAATTAGATACTTTAATAATAAAAGAAGATAGATTTAGCCAAGATGTTTTAATTGAAGATAATAGAAATGGATTTCCAGATTTGACCCAAACCGTAGATAAAAATCTAGTGTCTAGTTTGGTGCCTGGTAGGAGTGAAGAGCTAAATGATTTTAATGTTTGTGCGGATGATATGGGGCCTTCTATGATCCATATGGGGGTTTCGGCTACGATTACTTTAGCTAATAGTTTACAACTAGTCAATGTATATGATGATACGATGACGCCAATTCCATTTGACTATGTATCAACAGATGGAACTTCTAATACCTATCGGTTTAGCTTACCAAACTTGGCGCCCGGTGATTGTGCAGATTTTAAAATAGGTACGACCCTTTTATTTTGTCCATTCCCTCCTTTACCATCTCCAGAAGTTTGTGTAACAGTAACCTCTGGCTGCATGGACGCAGATGTGCAAGCAGCAGTAGCTGGAAATACAGCAGCCTGTAATACGAATGAGAAATGTTATATGTATACCTTCGGAGAGGCTGCTATTCAAGGAGATATTTTATCTCCAGCAGCAGGCACCGAATATGATTTATGTGATTCTATACCGGTTGCTATTTTAATAAAAAATGTAAAGACAGTAGCAGTAACAGATTTGGCAGTAGAGATGGTATTACCTATAGAAGGAGCTACGATTGTTTCAGGTAGTTTTGAAGCTTCTTATCCAAACAGTGGAGATCTAAGTGGAGCTACTCCTTTTTATTCTATAGTTGATCCAACTATTAATGGAAATCAATTAGTTTATACAGAGGACGACGACTTTAGTAGCGCTATACATTCAAATGGATTCCTCGGAGTTACTTCTATGGCAGATAGCAATAATATGGTCATTCGTTTTTTAATAGAGACGGAATGTGATGCTTTTACTTCTGGATCCCAAATTCAATTAGAAGCAACAGCAACTGATCCCTGTAGTCCTAATGAATTAAACACTGGAAGGATATTCAGTGATCAAGTCATTATCAAAGGAGCAAATCCAAATGACTTTGCCCAAATCTTGACGACTGCAGAGCCTGCAGTTGCTCATTGTAATGCCCTAAATAACGAATTTACTATTACAGGATTAAATATATCTGATGACCCATCAGGAGATAGTATGCAAATATGTTTAACCTTTCCAACAGAATTAGAATACGAAAGCGGATCTATTACTTATATTCTACCGACTAATCAAAGTGTGGGAACAGTAACGGAAAGTGTTATAGGAGGATTAACACAAGTCTGTTTTGCTGGAGTGAATAATTTTCCAATTGGAGGTCAATTTACTTTATCTTTTATAGCAAAAATGACAGAGCCAGCTATGTGTGGAAAAGTAGATTTAGGGGTAGCCATTAAAGAATTAGTATTAGAGCAAACTTGTACCGATGGGGGAGAATGTGATGTGTTTGTCAATACGAATGTGAATCCAAAAGTAGGAATTGATCTTAAAGCTCCAATAGAAACAGTGGATTTAAAATTTACTAGACAATGTACGGATACTAATGATCCGATTACCTTGTGTTATGAAACCTTTTTACATAATCCCGGACCAGATTATACTGGGGACGTACGGGTAGATTTACATGATGATTTAGTGGGTAATGATGCCTTAGATTTCTATGATCCTATTCTTGCTAGTGATCTATATGCAGGTCAATTTATTGCTAGTGGAGATACCATTATGTTGACAGGATGTTTTGAAGTGGAAGCCATTAATGCTTGTCCAGTCTTATTTAATATGGTTTATGAAACACCCTGTGTTTGTGATCAAGAGACTACGCCCTATTTTGAAGTGTCGCCAGAATTTGTAGTGGACTTGCCTCCAACTTCTGTTCTATGTCCGGGGGAAGAGTTAGCTATTGAGACGTGTGGGACTTACACTTTTGAATTAAGTTCTACAACAGATGCTTATTCTTATATGGTTGGGGATAGTATCTTTTTTGGTTTGAATGACCCAACCCAAACAGTCTCTATTACTATTGACGGCTCAGTAGGAGAATGTGCAAGCAGGGATGTCCGATTTATAAAAGGCTTAATCCCTTTTGATTTTTATTTACAAGATACCTTAGCCTGTGTAGAGCAACCTAAGTATTTACAATTAGTATTGCCAGTTGAATATGCAGATGATCCTGCTATTAGTTGGCATCCAACAACTTACTTAAATGATCCGACTATTTTAGATCCTATATTTACACCACCTACTGCGGGTATGTACACCTATACAGTATCTTTACTCTTTGCAGAAAATTGTGTATTAACAGAAGAAGTAACCATTAATGTATTACCTAATACAGATATGAGCATCGGAGGTGATACCTTATTCTGTTTAGACTTTGAACCAGCTACTTTGTTTACAGATTCAGGTTATGATTCCTATGAATGGTATTTATTAGATGGAGGATTTGAAATTATTTCAGGAGCAACTTTGACAAATACTTGGACAGGACCAACTATTGAAGGAGACTATATCGTAAAAGGCTATCGAGCAGGTGATTTGTGTCCAGCTATTTCTGGTATCTGGACGATTAGAAAAGATGAATGTGTGGATGTAGAATTAGAAAAGACAATTTGTAGATTAGATATGCAAGCTACCTTGGGAGACACCTTATCTTATTGCATTGAAGTCTGCAATGTTTTAGATCCAAGTAAGGGTTTGGTTTTTCCTGTAACCAATTTAGAAATTGGAGATATATGGCCTACTAACTTAACGTATTTAAACTATACCACGACCGCTGGATTTTATACCCCTAGTTTACCAGAGGGTATTTGGCAAGTACCTGTACTCACAGCAGGACAATGCGAAACCCTAACCCTAAATGGACGATTGGATCAAGAGGGTTCTTTTGTTAATACTTCAGAATTGTTATTACAAGAAGATTATCCAGATGTAGATTCTGAAGAAAATAATGACGATGGAGATCAAAGTGAAGATGAGGAAGATAAAACAATGATTGAGGTGGTATTTCCTAGAGCTGATTTAGGAGATTATGTCTGGCATGATACGAATCAAGATGGAATTCAAGATACAACGGAAGCACCACTGCCAGGGATATTAGTTAGTTTGTATGATGCCAATACTGGAAATTTAGTGAACACTCAATCTACAGACGGAAATGGTAATTATCTATTTACTAACTTATTATTAGGAGATTATTATTTGACATTTGATATTTCTTCCATTGCTGCCTATAATAATTTTGTGGCAACTATTCAAGATAGTACTGGAGATATGGACGATAGCGATATTACACCAGCATGGAGAACGAATAATTTTACTTTCGACCCGATCAATGGAGATGATTTAACTAGAGATGCAGGGTTTCATTTGGATTGTCAACCAACTAAAGTTTCGATATTTGGAAATTAAAACCGTAGCACGGAATTCATTCCGTACAACCGTAACACGGAATTCATTCCGTACACAACTAATCGAGCGCAGCGCAGATTAGTTGTATCCTATCTGCGCTGCGCTCAATATTCATACGGAATGAATTCCGCATGACAGCAACGTTTTAATTTCCATTTTAATTTTAATTTTCATTGAAAAAAAAAGAGTTCTTTGGCATTAGAATTGCAATATTAAAATAAGATGAAAGTGTTCTTTTTGAACATCCCCCCCTTCAATCATCTAATATTTTTCTTGGCAATTGGTCAAAGGAGAGTTCCAAAATAGGACTCGTATTCTTACCTAATAGGTGTATTCTAGATAAACAAGATTAATTCTATTTGTAACTATTATTTAGACCGTAGTTACTCCAAACATTTTTTATAATAAAACTTGTTGTATTAAAAAGACTAGAGTTACATTTTAAATTTCTTCCCAACGATTTTCGGTATATAATAAATAAACACAATTAACTAGCCTTGTTATTGGATAACATGTTTTTATAGTCCAGTATATATTATGATTTATAACAAACTATTGAGGTGAATGCTTCAACAGTATGTTTAGGGTGAATTATTTTTCTCTACCATACATTTTTTAGATGAGAGAGCAGAGAAACGAAAACAGAGACAAATTTCGTTGGGAATCGACGAATTTCCCGTTATTTTTTAAACGAATACTGTCTCTATTCTCTATTCTCGTATCTCTATTCTAAAAGTGTACGGTAGCAAAAATTATTTTAGCAAAAAAATTAAATCGCCATTCATGAAATGGAAAACCTGGATTATAAGTCTCTTTTTAACAAGTATCATTTCAGGTTTATTGAAAGCACAAGTAGGCAGTCCTATAACAACGTTAGATACCAATTATGGAAATAGCGGAGGAACAGGTATGCTCTATTTGAATCAAGGCGCTCCTCAAATAATAAATGAAGGACCCTCTATCGGTAATCCTAATTTATTTGAAATAGTCACTACAGGAGGAACGGCAGGAACTTTAGGAACAAGAGAATTATGTGACTTTACTTTAGCTGGAACATTTACAGAAGGACCTGATTTTATCATTGAAATCAATGTACCTATAGAAAAAAGAATTTCTTGTCAAGATGCGACTTTTACAATATGTAGAAGAGGAGACTTTGAAAACCCGTCTGAAAAAGTATATATCGTGGATGAAGATGGAATTGTAATAGCATTTGTGGATTCCTCAGGCGGAGGAGAAGCTAGTGATTGTTCTCCTGCACAACAATGTGTTTCTGGTACTATTTCTCCATGTGCCATTAATTCTATGGTAGCAGATGGTGTTATTCAATTTGGAATACATACATCTGGAGGGAACCCTGGAATCACAGCTGCGGATGTGGATGCGGTTTGTATCAATACGACTGGAGATCAAGATGGTGATTATAATAATGATGGTACCGTTGATGGGAATTGCGTAGAATTGACGGCATTTTCTTATGTAGTAGATCTCCCAGATTCTTCTTTTACAGTAGATGCTATGGCTAGTGATGTAGTGGATGGATCAATCTATTGTCCAAATGAGGTGATTAATATACAAGCCAATCAGATGAATTCTTGTGGGCAACAATTATCAGTTAATGGAACAGATATTAATAATGGAAATTATACTTTGACTAGCCCTGGTGACTATATGATCTGCAATACAGTAGGACATGATTTATGTCTTTTACTAGAATGTATTACCCTTGTAGTACAGGCCCCATCTGTAGTAGAGGCAGGGCAAATGAGGACAGTATGTGCTGGAAATGAGATACTATTATCGGGAGCTAGAACTACCCCAGATTCTGCTTTTTGGAGTATTATTACTAATCCAGGCGATGGAATTTTGTCTGATACGTCTACAACGAATGCACCAGAAGATATAACTTTTAATGCCACAATACCAGGAACTTATACTTTGTTATTAACTACTATTGGTCTATGTGATACCGTACAGGATAGTCGAGTAATAACGGTTAATGGAACGACAGCAAATAACGCTATTTTATATATTACTACTTGTGAGGAATTGATAGCGGATTTCATTTTGTCGGATGCAGATAATTTAGTCACAGACGGTAGCGGATCAGTACTTACTTATCATGCCTCATTGAGTGATGCGGAATCAAACATAAATGCATTGACCTCTCCTTATAATGCTATTGATGGAACAATAATTTATGCGAGAATGGTTGATCCAATTAATAGATGTATAGCTTATGCAGAAGTGACTTTGCGAGTAGTACCCAAGAATGGACCGCTAGGCCCAGATAAAGATATGGACGGAATAGAAGACGGGGCAGACAGGGATGATGATAATGATGGTATCTCTGATGAATTGGAATGCAATAGAGCATTTGATTTAAGCAACAGGTCTATCTTAGTTGGAATGAACCCTGCTAATCTTCAAGTAGGAGATAAAATCCTTTATAACGATGCTGTTACTGTGGGAGGTATTGTATATGATTTAGTTGGGGAAGTGACAGATGCTTCCTTCAGCAATCCATTGGGAGCGGTCAGTATCTTAGGTGAAGGAGATCCATTCGATTTGATTCAACCCGAACCATCAACAGATGATTTTGCTACTATGAAATTAACAGTAGTAGTGAATGGCTCTGCCACAGCAGTTACCCCGATGGGTACAATGGCGACAATACCCTATATATATATTAGCATCAATGATATAGATTCTGATATTGGAGACTATACAGATATTGCAGGAATTTCCTATGCCTCAAATGCAGATGATATCTATTTAAATAATCCAACAGATTTAACGCAAGGAGGATTTATAAATGGTGGAGGCCCTATAGGATTTAATACCTTTTATTTAGATCCAACATCAGTTGGAGCTCCTACTAATTGGTTAGATGAAGGGGGGGTAACTGGAGTGACAGCAAGTACACTGAATGCCCTCAAAATTGAATTTTTAGACTTTTCTATGTTAGAAATAGTAGTAGGTGTTACGGGCAATACAGGAAATCCTCCTTTTCGATTTAGTAGAATGGAGATAGAAACTTGTCCAGATTCGGACGGAGATGGCATTCCCAATCATAAAGATTTAGATAGTGATAATGATGGCATCCCCGATGCAGTAGAAGCTTGTGGAGATAATTCAGTAGCACTTATTGCTTGTATGTTGGATATAGGAATATATATAGAAAATACGAGTGGATTGCCATTAGATTGTCCAACAGGTATGTATCCAACAAACTGTACTGAATTAATAGATACAGATATGGACGGTATACCAGACTATTTGGATTCAGAGAGTGATGGAGATGGTTGTGATGATAGTTGTGAGGCAGGTGTGCCAGATGATGATGCAGATGGCATAGCGGGTAGTGGTATTCCCGTAGTAGATGATTGTGGACGAGTGAATGGTAATTGTTGGATACCTACGGATACTACATGGATTGATACCGCTTTCCAATTTCAGTTAGAAATTATCGGAGACTGTGAGGTATTAAGTGCACAAAATTTTCCGAGTAATGTAAGCTTTCAATGGTATTTTAATAATAGCCCGATTATAGGAGCAAACAGTCTAACTTATATTCCTAGTCCTAGAAATTATGGAGACTATAGTGTGGAGGCTACGAAGACGCCTACTTGCAAGGTTACGTCTTCTTTTGTTACCACTTGTTGTGAGCCACCTATGCCTGATATTTCGGGGAACTAATGAGCTATTACTTTCTAATAAGGGTTTTCTTATAAAAAAGTATTCGCTAAAAATTAGGCTAAAAACGTTA
>CAYOBX010000028.1:0-22932 GCA_964402245.1 uncultured Saprospiraceae bacterium
GGGCGTGCGGGTTCAAGTCCCGCCTCGGGTACATTAAAGCTCGATAATCATTTGATTATCGGGCTTTTTTTATGCCCTTATTATTTTTTTATAGACCGAAGAATAAGTAGTAAATAATTTTCATACATCCCACCCATACTTTACCCAATCTTCCTCATAATCAATATCCGACAAAGCGGGCAAAAGCACATAATCCAGCCCCAAACTCTTAATCCGTTGTTTAGTATCGTTTAGCACACTATCCGTACTCCATTCTATCCCATCAAAAACACTAGGAGCATATTGATTCATGCCTAGTAAATAATAACCACCATCTAATGCTGGGCCAATCACAAAAGCATGTTTATCCAATTGTTGGAACGCCACTTTAACAATGGCAGGTGTTAGAGAAGCACAATCACTACCTATAATAACGACTTTCTGATGATCTTGGAATGCTTGTTGAAAAGCAGTTTTCATTTTTGTTCCTAAATCACCAGTTGCTTGTAAGTATTTTTTAAAGTGGGTGGTGGACCATTGATCGTTTGGATGTATTTCTTGGCTATAAAATAATAGACGATCTGTAGAAACAGCCAAAGCTATATCTCTAGTATGTCCCATTAAGGCTTTATAGATAACTAATGCCCTTTCATCGCCAACGGTTTTGGCTAGACGGGTTTTTACTTTGCCTAGTTCTGGATTTTTTATAAAAACTATTAGGGCATTATCAGCCATGGTCGGAATGATTATTATCGTAAAGAAGAATTAAAAGTATAAGCTCCAACTAATCTATCATAGCGATCGCCAAAAGTACGATAGTAAATTAAAATAGTATAGTCATTTTCTGTTTCGTACCAATCCCCCTCTGTATGTGAGAGATCAACAATTTGGCTTTTATCTTTTACTACTGCAAAGCTATAATTATAAAAACCTTGCTTTAGTAAAATATCTAATAGATAACCGCCGAGTTCCTCATTATAAGTCATCTTGTATGGCTCTTGGATTCTCCAGTCAGTCACTTTCCCAAATAGATATACTTCCGAGTCTTGGTAGGCTAAACTCTTTTTTAAAGAAAACAAAGTCATCGCATAATCACTTTCTAATTCATTAATATTTCGATGTAAATTTTCTATAGTGAAGTTTCCATTAATGTCTCTGATAAAAGAATAGGGTTGGAATGCTCTAATAGGATCAGGGTGTAAGGTTACCTCATATACATCTTCATATTCTTCAATAGCAGCAACCCCTTCTGAACGAAACTCAAAACTTCTTAAGTCGATATATCGGTATTCTTTTCCTGCTGGAAAACAGATTTCATCTTGATAATCAAATACGACTTCTCCATCATATAAAAAATAAGGAGGAATTCCTTTTATCGCATTGTCCCAGCGACCATTTTGCAGAATAGTTGCTTTGATTTCTGTCTTTGGTTCTTTGACTTCCAGTCGTTCAAAAGATACCCTGAAATCCAATTCTTGATGGGTTTTAAATTTTTTCATGGCAGCAGGTCGCGTCATATTCACATCAATAAGAACCAATGGTTCTACTGCAAGAAAACGCCTCGTTAAAACTGGATTTTTATCTTCGTCATATACCAATAGAATATAATTTCCTGACTTTGTCCAACTGGTATTCCTATTCGGAATTTGCAATTGAAAATGGGTATACTCTGTCAATGTATTAAAAGAGAAATTAGGGTCTCGAATTTCCTCTTCATCAAAGCCTTTTAAAAATTCTAAGGTGTTTAAACTAGAAGGAGTCCAATCTGCATCACAATGAAGAATCGTATAATAATAGTTGCTAAGATCTTCACTTAAATCATCAAAACTTAATTCTAGAGTGGCCCTTGAATCTAAGTCTAAAATGGGCTGTGTTAAAGGAAAGCCGTTTATATGAAATTTGACCGTATGAATATTTTCTTGATAAATCGTATCATCATAAATAATACCTTCCCATTGGGCCTCTAAACTGAAATTTCCCAATTGGAATAAGATAAAACAGCAGAGCCATTTTGTAATTATATGGTGATTCATTGAATAATTATTTTAGTATTTCAATAAATATTGTGGAGAAATTATTTTTATAAATAGCTAATTGCCAAAGAGTTAAGTTTAATTCAATAACTATAAATTTGTAATCTCGATTCTATGTGAAAATAAATTGCTTTCCTAAACAAATTCAACGATGAAATAAGGTTTTTGCAGGTGTTCTAGGTCTTATTTAAACGTTTTTTAAGGAATATACAACTATTCTGCCTCATACATCTCTACTTCTAAGTCATCAATAAAAAGTGTTTTAGTACTACCCGCATTCCAAAAAATAATAGAGACCGTATCAAAATTTTCGCTAGGGATTTTCATGTCGGTCCAGTTCTTTTGCCAAACACATTCTCCTATTTGACGTTGTATGCGAATCATTCGTTTTTTAATAACTTGATCTTGATTTTTAAATCGAACAATTAATTGGGTCATTTGCCAAATATCCCATTCTCTTTTGGGGGTATAGAATTGCGCATGTACTCTTAACCATTTATCTTTTTGAGGACTTAAAGGAATATTTAAAGCTGGCGTATACTCCTTGCTTGGGTTGCTTACTAAAGATTTTATTCCAGAATGAGCTTGTTCCTTACTATAATGCACTGTTGTATCTGAATACTGTTCAAAACTATTCTTATAAATAGACTCAATATTCTGTCGTTGCCCTTGATAATCTTCTTTAGTATCTAACAATTTTTTGTCTAACTCTGTTGGATTCATGTTGCCAAAAATTCGCCAATAGTAAGCTTTGGTCATAGCATCTACTTCAAAACCATGTCCGTGGGCTTGATAGGTTTGCATGCCATTAAGCCATGTGCAAAAAATAACGAAAAGAGATAGCCCTATCTTCTTTAGAGTAAGATTTAAAAAGGATTGTTTGGTTTCCTTTAAATCTCTAAAAGTTGTCAACAATGCAGCAATAGGAAATAACAAAACGGGATAAGCTTGTATCAATGCACGTTGTCCAAAGGAACCGCCATACCACCAAATATCCCAAGCAGCTGTTAAATAAAAATGACAAGAAAAATAGATCATTACGCCCCAAAATAAAAAACGATATTGCCGATATAAAGGAACGAACCCAATGAGCGATAAAATCATAAGGGGGGTATAAACCAACCAACCTTTTCTATAACTTATTAAGACATCTTTGATATGTGGCCGAAGCCAGCTAAACCCTTGATCTTGATAACTATAAACTAGCCAATTTCCAGAAGCATATTTCCAATAGATTAATTGAATACTTCCAATGGCTGCAACTAGCACTATTATCGACGATAAATAGAGAATATGTTTTTTCCAAAAATTGTATCTATCATGCATTGCATTAATGGACGTAAGTCCCCAAAATAATGGTATTAGACAAATTAAAATATCGGTAGGTCGACTTAATGCAGCTAATCCGATGCAAGCTGCAATAGCCACACTTCTTGTAAAGGTTGGATGTTGATACCAGTGAATAGTTTGCCAAATCAAGATCGCAACTAAGGTGAAAACCCAGTTATGCGACATACTCCCATCAATAGCGGTGTAGTTTAAATAATTAGTAGCAAAGACTACTAGAATTAATGTAATTCCCACTATCAATTCTGAAAAATATAGGCGTAGAATTTTACGCATCACCCACAATCCTATTGCTGCTATACAAATGCTACCCCAACTTATTCCAACTTGATAGGGTAAAGAAAAACCATCTGTTGGATAGGAACTAAAGACTGCAAATAGATGGGCTAAAAGAAAGAAAGGAAGATATAAAATAGCTAATCCAATAGGATATTTCATCACATAATTCCCATTTTCTTGTAGATAAGCTTGGTAAAATTCGCCGCTAGGGTGGTATTTTTCTACAATATCATCTTTGAATGAAAGTTTCTTTAGATCTTTATATATAATAGCTGCTGGGAGATACAAATAATAGCCCATAACATCCCAGCTTAAGGTTGCTTCTGTTTGTGGTTGTTCCCATTTTGGATACCATAATGCAGTGCCGATGACCATAGCACAGCATAGAAAAAAAGCAAGGATGGAAAAGCGTTGATGCATGTTGTTTAATTCAAGAATCGAGAACAGAGAAACGAAAGTAGAGACTTGCCTCAAGTTGCTCCTTCAAAACCATAATTCACAATTTTACTAAAAAAAAAGAGCTCTTTATCAAAGTGGCTCGAAAATTTCCCTATATTTCATTTCTTGTATATTTATGGAGTGATTGAGTTGCATTTATATACTTCAGAATAATGAACATGGAGACATAGAGGCACAGAGATTGAATGTATTAAACTCTGTGTCTCCATGTCTCTGTGTTCAATTCCCTACTTTTCGAAAAATAGAGGCATTGAAAGACACCTACCGACATAAAGGATTAAGAAAAAAATTAGTAGAAACCCTTTATCAAAAAGGAATAAAAGATGAAGCTGTTTTAAAAGCGATTGCTACTATTCCTAGACATCTGTTTTTAGAAAAAGCATTTGAAGAGTGGGCTTATGCAGACAAGGCATTTCCTATTGGTAATAAACAAACCATTTCTCATCCTTATACCGTTGCCTACCAGACAAGTCTACTGGCGATTGAAAAAAGAGAAAAAATTTTAGAAATAGGAACAGGCTCTGGTTATCAAGCAGCAGTATTATCGTTTTTAGGTGCTAGAGTTTATACAGTAGAACGGCAGAAAATGCTATATGATAAGACCAAGAAATTATTAAAAACATTAGGATTTAAAGGTATTCGGACCTTTTTAAAAGATGGTATGAAAGGTTTGCCAGATCATGCTCCATTCGATAAAATATTAGTTACAGCGGCGGCTTCTAGTATTCCTAATCCTTTGTTGGAGCAATTAAAAATCGGTGGTGTCTTGGTTGTGCCAGTAGGAGAAAAGGTGCAAAAAATGTGTAAAATTATCCGTTTGAAAGAACGAAAATATAGCCGAGAATACTTAGATGATTTTAAATTTGTACCCTTATTGGCTGGATTGAATGTAGAGACGTAGCATTGCTACGTCTCTACATTAAAAAATATACGGATGAACAAGGAGACAAGCAATTTGTCTTTTTTTACAAAAGGCTTATTAAAATGGTTTAAAAAAAATGACCGACCATTGCCTTGGAAAGGAGAGAAAAACCCTTATTATATTTGGTTGTCAGAAATTATTTTACAGCAAACAAGGGTAGCGCAAGGCTTGCCCTATTTTGAAAAATTCAAGCAACATTTTCCTGAAATAAAAAACTTAGCAGATGCATCGGAAGATACAGTGATGAAATTATGGGAGGGATTAGGATATTATTCAAGAGCTAGAAATCTTCATGCCACTGCTAAATTTATTGCTTATAATTTAGAGGGTGTTTTTCCTGACAAACACGAAGATTTATTAAAACTAAAAGGTGTCGGACCTTATACGGCGGCAGCAATTGCTTCTTTTGCTTATGGTTTGCCACATGCAGTGGTAGATGGGAATGTTTATCGAGTATTGTCTAGAGTATTTGGAATTGAAACACCAATAGATTCTACGCCTGGGAAAAAGGAATTCGCACAATTAGCGGATCAATTACTTGCAAAAAAACGAGCAGGTATATACAATCAAGCCATCATGGATTTTGGTGCAACTCAATGTGTTCCTGCTAATCCGAATTGCACAATCTGTCCATTCCAAAAACAATGTATAGCTTTTGCTAAACAAACAATTATCGTTTTACCTGTTAAGGCAAAAAAAATTAAAAAACGAGAACGGTATTTTAATTATTTGTTGATAAAATCTGAAGATACAATCTTACTGCATAAGCGAACAGAAAAAGATATTTGGCAAAACCTATATGATTTTCCATTGATAGAAGCGACTACAATTCTGACTAAAGAAGAATTAGTTACTACGGATTTTTTTGAAAATTTAATGGAAAATCAGGACTATCAAATTACGAAAAGATCTAAGCCATTTAAGCAACTATTGACCCATCAAAAAATTATTGCTGTTTTTAATGAAATAAGCCTAAAAAAGCTACCTAAAAATATTCCCTCCTCATTTATTCCCGTCAATCAAAAAAACCTACCTAAATTTGCATTCCCAAAAATTATAGATTGGTATTTAAAAGATAAATCACTATATTTAGAACTGTTTTAATCATTTATTTAATGGTTATCATAGGTCTTAAGTGCTCAATCTTTATTAGTTGGAAGGATTCCCAATTGTGTAAACACTCTTGGTGCTGACATAATTTAATTATTGAGAACTTACTATAAATTTTCTAAACCGTTTAGTACTAACGAAAAAACTACACTCATGGTAAACAAAGTAACGTTAATAGGTAATTTGGGCAAAGACCCAGAAGTTCGTCGACTAGAAAATGGAATAGCGGTCGCTAAATTTAGTGTAGCTACTAATGAAAGCTATAAAGATAAAAGTGGAGAATGGGTCACACAGACTGAATGGCATGACGTGGTCGTATGGCGACATTTAGCAGAACGAGCAGAACAGCAACTTAAAAAAGGTAAATTGGTATATATAGATGGTAAATTGACCCATCGTAAGTGGCAAGCAGAAGATGGAAGTAATCGTTATTCTACAGAAGTGGTTGCTAATACATTCAGATTGCTAGAGAAGAGAGAGGATAGTGGTGGGTATAATTCTACTTTTCCTGGTGCAGAGAATGTTCCACCAGCGAAAGAATATGAAAAGAAAGCAACTCCTGCAGCATCTGAAACTGCAACATCTGCTGACAAAAGCGGGGCAACGGAAGATGATTTACCATTTTAAAAAGAATAACCCTATATCAAGAGACTTAATTAAATCTCTTGATATAGAGATTTTTTAAACTAACACAAAACCTATTTGGAAGCTGAGCTAGCCTTTATCGATTTTGGATTAATGCTTTTCTCCTTTCTTTTTTTAGCCGTTTCGAATCTAAACATTGCATTCGCAGGTGGTATCGTGCTGTTCCTATTACTTTGTTCTGCCTTTATTTCTAGCTCTGAGGTCGCTTATTTTTCCTTATCTCCTAATGATTTGGATACACTCAAGAACGAGCAATCTCCTAATTCCAAAAAGATAACCAAGCTTTTAGAAACGCCTCGTACTTTACTAGCGACTATTCTGATTAGTAATAATTTTATCAATATTGCGATTGTTATTATTTCTGATTTTGCCTTGCGAAATATTTTCACTTCGGAAATTTGTGAGGGATGGGCTACTCAAATATTAGATTCTTTTTCTTTCCTGCCAGCCACGATTCATTCCCTTGGACAGTTAATTAATTTATTAATAACAGTAGTTGCTGTTACTTTTTGTTTGGTCTTATTTGGAGAAGTGGCCCCAAAGGTATATGCTAAACTAAATAATGTATGGTTGGCTAGATTAATGGCTACTCCATTAGGTATATTAAAAAGAATTTTTTCTCCTATTAGTAGAATTCTAGTCAATTGGAGTGATGGATTGGAAAAGCGATTAGAACGCAGATATGTTACTAGTGCTGCTAGTAAAACAGATATAGATGAAGCCATTAATTTGACCGTAACTGATGGGATTCATTCCGCAGGAGAAATAGATATTTTGAAGAGTATTATCCATTTTGGAGATGTATCAGTGAAGCAGATAATGAAAGCAAGGGTAGATGTACTAGCTTTAGATTTTAAAACCAATTATAAAAAACTACTTAAGGTTATCGTCAATTCTAATTATTCTAGAATTCCTGTTTATACGGAAGATTTAGACCATATTACTGGCATATTATATGCTAAAGATTTATTGGGCCACTTGCAAGAAAAAGATAATTTTGAATGGCAAAAAATGCTGAGAACAGAAATGTTGTATGTACCCGAAGCAAAAAAAATTGATGATCTTTTAAAAGAATTTCAAGCTCGTCGGATGCATATGGCGATTGTGGTAGATGAATATGGAGGAACAGCAGGTATTGTTACTTTGGAAGATGTAATGGAAGAAATAATTGGAGAAATTCGTGATGAATTCGACGACCATCTTCAAGTAGATTACGAGAAAATTGATGATTACAATTATCTTTTTGAAGGTAAAACTTTGTTGAATGATGCTTGTCGAGTAGTTGGCTTAGATACCAATGCTTTTGATGAATATAGAGGAGATGCAGATTCTTTGGCTGGGCTTATTTTAGAAATAAGAGGTCGATTTCCTAAAAAAGGAATGGAGATATTGACGGATAGTTGCACCTTTAAAGTTACTGCGGTTAATAAGAAACGGATAGAGCAAGTACAATTGACTTTGGTTAAGTAAGTTAAGTAATAGGTAATAGGTAATAGGTAATAGGTAATAAGGCGAATGTGATGTGCCCTTATTACTTATTACCTATTACTTCTTTTCCTATCTTTGAAATAGTTACTAATTATATTATAATATCAATCCTATGTTACGAATAATGTTTATCAGTTGTGCAGTCCTATTTTTTGCTGCTTGTAATACGACTCCAAAAGGAGAAATTGTAGAAGCGGAAAATGGCATTGCCAAGGTCGTTTCTTTTGGGGAGAAAATTGATCAAAAAGATGTCATTGCCTATGATGATATGTTGACTAAAATAGCTAGTAGGGATTCTTTAAAGACAAAAGTAATAGGCACCGTAGAAGGGGTGTGTCAAGCTAAAGGCTGCTGGATGAATATTGTTTCTGAAAAACCTAATCAGCCAGCGATGTTTGTCAAATTTAAAGACTATGGCTTTTTTATGCCGAAGGATATTTCTGGAAAAAAAGTAATCATGGATGGATATGCTTTTAAAGAGGTAACGCCTATTGATGAGTTACGCCATTATGCGGAAGATGAAGGTAAATCTGCAGAAGAAATTGCATTGATTACGGAGCCGAAGGAAGAATTGAAGTTTATGGCATCTGGTGTTTTGCTTTTGAATTAGAAAGAAAGTCCAAGCCCAAGTGTCAAGCTCAAGGCTCACAAGATGTTGACTTTCACACCTGAAAAAATTCCAAATTCTTTTTGACGAGAATAGTTGGATACTGTATGGTTTTAACCTGACGGCCTTGGTTTGTAACCTCGATGCTATACTACTATCCTACTGCATCGAGATTACAAATCTCGACGATCTTAAAAGCATAAATGGCAGGCACGTCCAAAGTGCCAGCCATCTTCGCCATAACGAAATTTATCTCTATTCTCTGCTCTCACTTCTCTGTTCTTTTTAAAACAATGGTAAACGTATTCGGCATTAGACATCATGGACCAGGTTCTACTAAGAGCCTAATGGCTGCTTTAACAGAACTTGAGCCAGACTGTTTATTAATAGAAGGTCCACCTGATGCAAATGATGCTATAGAATATATTGCCAACCCGGATTTGGTCCCGCCAGTAGCTTTATTAGTTTACAATCCTTCCAATTTAAAACAAGCAGCGTATTTTCCTTTTGCCCATTTTTCCCCAGAATGGCAGGCCTTGAAATACGGTTTAGAGCAAGGCATTCCTACAGAGTTTATGGATCTGCCCCGTACTTATGCCTTTACTTTAAATACCACAGCTCACCAAGATCAACAAAAAAAAATAGACTTTCAATTAGCAGAAACAGAAGAACTAGATACTGCTATTTACAAAGACCCATTCGGGGAAATTGCAAAATTAGGAGGCTATGAAGATAGCGAACGCTGGTGGGAGGTCCTGTTTGAAAATCCTGAAAATCCAGTTGCCATTTTCGAAACGATCTTGGATTTAATGACTGAATTACGAGCATCCACTAAACCCACTTCTTATAGAGAATTGCAGCGAGAAGCCTATATGCGGAAGATCATTAGAAGTGCTGTAAAGAAGGGCTTTACAAAAATAGCAGTCGTATGTGGCGCATGGCATGCTCCCGTATTAGATAAATGGAAAAGTTATAAAGCAACCCATGATAACCAGTTTTTAAAAGGAGTTAAAAAATCAAAGACCAAAGCTACTTGGGTGCCTTGGTCTTATAAACGCTTATCCAAAATGAGCGGCTATGGAGCAGGGGTGGTTTCTCCTGCCTGGTATCAATTGTTATACGATCATCCAAAAGAGGTGGTAATTCATTGGATGACTAGAGTCGCACAATTGTTTAGAAAAGAAGATTTGGAAGCTTCTTCTGCTCATGTTATTGAAGCAGTTCGATTAGCGGAATCTTTAGCAATATTAAGGGCCTTGGCAGTGCCTGGCATTCAAGAATTATCAGAAGCAGCAGTGTCTGTTTTTTGTGGCGGCCATACGGCACCATTAGATCTGATAGAACAACAACTGATTATTGGTAATCGAATGGGGGAAGTACCAGATACAATTCCAGTTGTTCCATTGCAGCAAGATTTGATAAAAAACATCAAATCCGCCCGCTTAACAAAAGCTTATGAAGCAGTAGAGAAAATAGAAAAAGCATTAGACTTAAGAACCCCCACTAATTTATTGGCTAGTCATTTATTGCACCGTTTAAATATATTGGATATTCCATGGGGGACGAAAGTTGCTGGCTCTAAATATAGTAAAGGTAGCTTCAAAGAACATTGGGATTTGGAATGGGAGCCAGATTTTGCTATACGCATTATTGAAGCAGGTATGTGGGGGAGTACGATATATGAAGCGGCCACTAATTATATACTTTCTTCAAAAGAAAAACAAGAAAATCTAGCCCAATTAACCCGCTTGATAGAGCAAGCATTACACGCAGATTTAAGAGAAGTTATCATTGCATTAACCCAACAATTAAGTGATCTATCAGCGATTACTAGAGATGTATTTAACTTAATGGATGCGCTTCCTTCTTTAGTCAACATTATTAGATATGGCAGTTCTAGAAACTTTAACACAGAAGCAGTACAGTCTGTTATAGATCAGATTATCCCTCGTATTTGTATAGGTCTACCGAGTAGTTGCAAGCATATAGATGGAGATGCAACGAATGAAGTTTTTCAAAGATTGATTGCTGTCAATAGGTCGATGCATACGTTGAATATTCCAACATACATTTCTCAATGGTATCAAGCATTATCACAAATAGCAAAGGGAGATAATGGAATGCTTTCAGGATTAGGTACTAGAATATTATTTGATAAAGAAATACTTTCAGTAGAAGCTACTACTACAAATATGATGTTGGCTTTATCTAAAGGGAATCTGCCGATGCATAGTGCACAATGGATTGAAGGATTTTTGTACGGAAGTGGTCTTTTATTGATTTACAATGAAGTACTTTGGTCTATTTTGGATCAGTGGGTCGCCGATTTGAAGGAGCAACGGTTGATGGAGATATTACCGATCTTAAGAAGAACTTTCTCTAATTTTTCGGGTCCAGAAAGGAAGAAGATGCTTCAGTTAGCAAAACAAGGGAAACGGATAGTACAAGAGACCAAGAAAATAGAAACGGAGCTGAATGAGGAGAGAATAGAAAAATTGATCCCTACCTTAGAGGCTATATTAGGTATTAATACAGTAGAGACGTAGCAGTGCTACGTCTCTATTTTTTGCAAAGACATAACAGTGCTACGTCTCTACTTACGACCAAATAACTTTCCAATTACCATACCCGCTACATCATCTACAATACTACCATCACCATCTCTATCTAATAAGCTTTTTAATATACCACCACTAGCACCACCTTGTGTTTGTCTAGTTTGGTTCAAAGTGCCAGCTAAGATATTAGCCAAACCACCTGTATCTAAATTTTGCTGACGCTTTTGCTTGCCCAACATCTGTAATACAATAGGAGCCAACATAGTCATTAAGTTGCCAGTCTTACCAGCTCCTAAACCACTTAAACCACTGATTACATTAACAATGTTTCCTTGATTGCCACCAAGAATATGCTTCAATATTCCCGCACCATTCGCTGCTCTAGGATTTGTTTGTTGTGCCTTACCATCAATTAAATCATGTAGATTATCTAAAAGACTACCATCATGATCTTTCTCTAATGCATTCGATAACCCTTCTATGCCACTTTGTTCTTGCGTATTTTTAGTTAGGCCTTCAATTAGAGTCGCTAAAATATTGTCTGTAGCAATATCAGTTTGCTTTCTATCAGCTCCTAGTTTGCCGCTAATTTGATCCATTACGGTGTCTGTAAGTTGCCCTTTGATAAGGTCCATTAAATTTGCCATAAGTAAAATTGAAATTGTTAATTCTAATTGATAGAGACCTAGCCTGCTAGGCCTGCTTTAATATAAACCTAGCAGGCTAGGTCTTTACCTTATATCCCCTTAGAATCAGGTTTTGATTTGTCTGACTATGTCAAACATTTAAAATAGACTTGTTATCCTTTAAGAAATGCTTCTATGAAATGTGGATTTTTTCGATAGTTTGTCTTAAAAAATTAGTGCATAGCCGAGCTACGGACTCATTTTTTAAGGCAAAATAGCGAGAAAAGACATTTTCAGAGGAGTGTTTCTTAAAGGGTAACAAGTCTAATAAAGTATTTAGTTAATTTTTTATGTAACAAAAAGCTATCCAGATAATAGAAATAAGGTGTAGCTTTCATTGGAATTCCCTAAATTGCGTTAGTTAGAAGCATCTTGTTTTAGGTTCATTTTCAAAACAAGATTGAATAACAAACTAGTATTGGGACGGTAAATATAATTAAATGTATCATTTTTCTTATTAAAGAACTCCTAAATTTATTAACGTTCTTGACAAACTATTGTTTGACAAAGAACCTCTAATAATTATCAAAATGACACTTCAGTCAAAAGAACTTATGCCTGTGGAGGGTATTTTTTTAATAGCAAAAGAACAAGTATTTAATCAATTTAAAACCAAAGGCACGCCTCGATTGGTGTATCATAATTATGAATTGACTATCTATTTGCTGCAGCTTATCGAAGATATAGGTCAGGAAATAAAAGCGTCCGATAGTGCAAAAGAACTGGCGAGACTTGCAGGTCTTTTTTGTTATACAGGTTTCTTATCGGATTATCAAAATGCAACAGAAACTAGTGTTCGTCAAGCGGAAGATTTTTTGTTAGGGCAAGGTTATTCTAGAGCTAAGACAGAGAAAACCAAAGATTTGATTCGTTTATTGGATAGAAATACGACTCCAGCAACGGAAGAACAAGAGCTGTTTAGCGACGCATTAAACGCATTACATTTTGGTGAGCGTTTTGGTACAAAACGGCAATTGCTAGAATTGGAGCAAGATTTGATGAATCAAAGAAAACTTCCCAAAGAACAATGGACGGTCTTACAATTACAGAATTTATTAGACACTAAGTTTTATACCACTTTTGGAAAAGCGCATTTTGAACCTATTTTAGCTCAAAATATATATGGCTTAAAAAAGCAAGTAGATAAACTAAGACGAAAAGGAGATATTGTTATTGAGACACCTAGCCAACCAAACATATTTGAAGCACTAGAACCAATGGTGCCTAACCGAGCTATTCAAACCTATTTTAGAACAAACTATAGAAACCATATCAATCTAAGTGCTATTGCAGATAATAAGGCCAATATCATGATTAGTGTGAATGCTATCTTATTAAGTGTACTGCTTTCGTTATTGACGTATAAAAATATCTCCGAAACGAACCCAATGGTATTAATGGCGGTCATTATTTTTTCTATTACAGGATTGGCTTCACTCGTATATGCTGTTTTATCTGCTCGTCCCAAGATTACTACTATCAATAAAAATGTGAGCGATATTCAGGAAATTAAAAAAAATCTAGTGTTTTTTGGTAATTATGTTCACTTAGATATTGAAGAATATGAAGCTGCAATGGATGAATTATTTAGAGATGGTGCTTTGATTTATGGCAATATGACGAGAGATATTTATTTTCTTGGTAAGGTATTGGATAAAAAATATCGTTATCTAACTAATTCATACAACATCTTTATGGTGGGATTTGTAGCGACCGCTATTACTTTAATTATTGCTTTATTGTTGCCATAAAAAAAAGCACCTTTGGTGAAAAGGTGCTTTCTATTAAATCTCAATAAAAGCAGTATTAAAAATGTAATTAAAATAAGCGTGCAACCTACCTTAATTACCTCATAAAACTATAGTAATTTATTTATATAAAAAAATTTTAATTCTATTTTTTTATATTTTAACTTTTGAATAGTTATTTATGTATCATTTATAAGTGTTTGATTATCAAATCACAACCTTTATTTTGTATTTAACAGTCATATTTTAGGTAAAGTAAATTTTAAAATCCTAACAATTTGTAAACAATTACATGTTTTTATCTTTTATCTTAGTAACGACGAAAGAATAAATCTGTCATTTGGGCGAGATTATTTTGGTTTCAGTTTTTCTTAAAAAATCCTTGCATAGCAGGGCTACGGAAGTATTTTTTAAGATGAGCAAACACCGTTTGTGATGGGCTGCTGAGGGCAAAAGAAGCCGTCCAAATGGTGGATTTATTTTTTTGTCGTTACTTATTCCTTCATGCCTTTCTAATTATTTTAGATTTACTTAACTATTTTTATCGTACCCTTTTTCATTTCTGATTCGTTATATATAATGGATATTGATCCATTCCCCCTCCAAAAAAATACTTAAGAATTAAAAATTATAACCCAATGCATAAGATTATTACCTTATTTTTTGCTTTTATGATGGTTGGATTTTCTCTTCAAGCACAAGTAAGAGCGTATTCAGAAATTGGCTTTCATGGGCAAGAAATTGTACTACAACCAGGCAAGTATACAACAGAGCAATTAAAACTAAAAGGCATATCAAGTGTAAAATCTTTACGAATCCCTAAAGGATGTAACGTCAAAGAATACAATACCAGCAATCTACAAGGAGATGCGACTAGCTATTCTAAAAATAAACCCAAAATAGCAGCCAATCCAGGAGCGCAATCTATAAAAGTAACTTGCAATAGTTCAGGAACACCTTTTGCTATTGGAGCTTCTGATGAATCAGGTCAACGAGGAGATTTGATAACTGTGGATGTGAATATTGGAGATTTTAAGAAAGTTGTGTCTATGCAATATAGCATGAATTGGGACCCGAAAATATTACAATTTGAAAAAGTACAGAGCTTTCAATTAAAAGACCTTACTTCTGAGAATTTTGGATCTGCGGAAGCTAGTGAAGGAAACTTGTTATTAGCTTGGTATGATCCATCTGTACAGGGCGTTAATCTACCAACGGGTACGGTTATCTATCAGGTAGTTTTCAGAGTAGTCGGTGAAAACACTAATAAATCCCGTATTCGTTTTTCTGGCAAACCATTGCTCATAGAGATCATGCAAGCGGATGGTACTCCCTTACCATTTAATAATTCAAATGGTTCTTTTACTTTTCAATAGACTTTATTCGGTTGACCGAACTGGCTTTTGCCTAGAGGCAAAAAGAGCGTTGTGTTTCACTGACGGTTGACGGGATGCTGCGGAAAAAGAGATCAGGTGTTATTTAAAGGGTAACACATCCAAATATAAAAAGAACTATTATGAATGTTATTCTTAGAATAAAAAAAGGAGATACCGATAAGGTGTCTCCTTTTTTATGTTTATTCCTTTTATATTTCTTTTTTACTTCCTTTTCTTTATTGGGTCAGGCTAACATTTCACAAGTGGTTGAAATTAGTTTTGGTTACCCCATTGTGCAAGAACAGTTACCTGAAAACTATTCTTACGATCCATTATTCTTCACTGCTCGTTTCCCTATTTTTAATAAAAAAAAGCGACCAATTTCTTTCTATGCAGAACCTCAATTGGCAGTTACAACTCCCCCCAAGGAATTTATAACTGCTTTTGAAATGGGGATTAATTTAGGAATTCAATATACTTTTTGGAAGTCAGGTAAAAGTATGTTCGCGGCAGCTCTTGGTGCAGGACCGCATTATTTATCTTTAGAAACAAGTTTACAACACAAAGGATTTTTATTTTCTGATAATATAGAATTGGCTTATTACCAACTACTCAACGAACATATAGGAGTGCATTTTAAAACTAGATTTAGACATCTATCGAATGCAAATTTACAACAACCTAATCTAGGGATAGATAATTTCTTTCTTATGATTGGGATATTTTGGAAGTCTGGCACATTGAATTGATGCTCATCAAATTAAGGAATGAACTATTATAAATTCAGCAATTCCCATTTTGAAGGTTTTTGACAGTCTAGCTAACCAGTGACTTTTCGTCACTGGTTAGTTTTAAAGAGATTCAGTCGGAATTTATCCAGTGTCGGGAAGTCACTGGATAAAGCTAAGCCCAAAATGGGAATTGTTGTTATAGATTACTCAATTCTTCTCTATACTAAAGACTAAAGACCAATGGCTAAAGTCCAGCTTAGTAACGGCAAAAAAATAGCTTCCCGATTTGGACGACTTCTTTTGCTCTTATTTTCTCTTTGAAATCAGTCATAGTATCAACAATACTCCTTCTTTCAAAGAAAAACTAAGAACAAAATAACCTCGTCGAAATCATGAATTTATTCTTTCGTCGTTACTTATCATTGCTAGATTTACTTTTTTAAATAAAAATTAACGCCCTTTTTTAAAGTATTAACGAATAGATAATACCATAAATGCGTTTTTATTAAGACATTTGTAGGCAACTGAATAGAATTCAGAACGCTACAATGAACAATGTTGTCAACTGCATAAATCTGACCTCTGACAATAAAATGGTCTGACCTCTGATTTCTACTTCTGAATATTCATAAAAACTATCTTCGATGAAAAATCTCCTTTTCTTATTTCTAGCTACTTGTTTCTCTACTATTTGTTTTGGTCAATTGGAACCAGAGGCTTCTGATCCAGCAGCAAAAGTTATTTTGGAAAAAATGCGTACAAAATATGAAGACTATACAACGGTAGCCGCAGACTTTACTTTAACTATTGAAATTCCAGAAGAAGAAAAAGAAATTCAGGAAGGGAGTATAGCTCAAGAAGGAGATAAATATCGCTTAGATTTAGAACATCAAGCTATTTATTCTGATGGACAATCTTTATGGTTGTTTATGAAAAATAATAATGAAGTGCAAATCAATGATGTAGATGACTTTGAAGAAGATGAAGAAATGTTATCTCCGAAAGATTTGTTGCGTATCTACGAAAAAGAAGACTTTATTTATCAGCTAATCAATGAGGATTATGAGAATGGGAAAGCTATTCAACAAATTGAATTTAAGCCTACAGATAGAGATTCAGAATATTCTAAAATGAGGGTAACTATTGATAAAAAGAAAACCCAAATAATGAGAATCAAAGCTTTTAGCAAAGATGGTTCTCGATATACAATGGAAGTAAAAAAATTCCTACCAAATCAAAAATATAAAGCTTCAGATTTTGTCTTTAATCCTGATAATCATCCAGATGTTTTTGTAGAAGATTTGAGAATTGAGTAGAATTATTTAAAAGGGTAATAAAAAAATGGCGTAACAAATTATAATTTGTTACGCCATTTTTTTATTACCCTGATCCGTTCCTATCTAACAATAAAACGTTTAGCAACGATTGTATCATCTCGTTGAAAGGATACAAAATAGACACCAGCAGACAGACCACTCACGTTTTCTGTTTCTACTGGGGCAGAAAATCGAGGTGGAGTAATAATTCTAGTTCGGACCACCTGTCCTAAGGCATTGCTAATTGTAAATAGATATGGCTCGAAATCTGGTGCTTCATATTCTATAGTGACTTCTGATTCAACAGGACTAGGATATACATTACCTATGGCTAGTCGATTACTTTGATTAGTGCCACAATACACTTGCAGATTATTAATAGCTTGCAATACATTTAATCGACCACCCGTAACTGTTATATCTTCCAAACTAGAAACAGGATCAGTGCCAGCTAATAAAATATCTTTCATAAATCGAGCCGTACCAGAAGCATTTTCAATAGCATCATTTGCTAATTGCAAACATTGGACGCTATACATTAGCCCTATAGCCCCAGCGACATGGGGTGCGGCAAAAGAAGTGCCAGAACACATGCAGTAATCATCGGCGCTACTAGTGGCAGGTATCTCTTCTCCTGGAGCTCCAATATCTATAGAAACATTACCAAATCCACCTCTTTTATTATCGTCACGATCTGTGGAGGTAACTCCTATAAAAAAACGACTAGTGCAATTCGTTGGCACATCTCCCACTATTTCTACATCTACATCTTCATTAGGACCTGCACCAACAGATAAGATACCTACACTGCCCATGAAGTTATACATTTCACACAGCTCTACACCAAACTGTAAATCTTCTGGCCTGGTACTCCATCCAAAAGAATTGTTATTAGCAACGATCAAAGCGCCTTCGTTCCCATTCGTTTCATTATATTTTTTTCGAAGATTGTATAGGTATTCGTATGCTTCAATTACATCGCTTGTAAAATCAACTTCTGAAAGGATTAGCATTTTGACATTCCAATTAACTCCTGCCATACCGATGTCGTTATCGGTACGTGCACCTATTACACCAGCTACCTCTGTGCCGTGATTCCTAAGTGGATGGTTATCTGTTAGGTCATTTAGATTAAGACCAAGGAAATCATCTATATATCCATTTCCATCATTATCTATACCATCATCTGGTATTTCTCCTGTATTTGTCCATATATTCTCTGCGATATCAGGATGGTCTAATGTCACGCCTATTTCCAAAATAGCAACAACAATCTCATCTCCTTTAGCGGTCAATCCTCCTTTTGTTTCTGACCACACTTCAGGTAAATTGATTTTTTCTAAATTCCACTGATCTTCATATAAATTATCATTGGGAATGGTATTACGGTAGATTGCAGGCTCGTCATAGCCTATAGATAGTACTTCTCTTCTTTTTTTTAAGTTTTCAAGCACATTATCATTCGATAAAGAAGAAGTACTTTTTAGCTTATAAATATTTAACAATTTGGAGACTCTTCGCTCTATTTGTAAGTCAGCACTACTCCTTGAAGCTGTTTGAAATTGTTGAATAAATGCTTTACCATCTACTCCTTCTTGAAAACGAACTAATAAAGGAGTAGATTGATTAATGCTTTGACTATAGATGATAGTAGAGAAGCAGCAGAAAAGTAAAATCAATAACTTGTTCATGTAGTGTTAATGTGTAAAGAATTATTTTCTCATACAAACAGGAAGATTACTGTCAATAAATATCCTTATTAACAGCAAGAATTAGTCCAATCAAAAATAGGCTTTTATTCAAAAAGATGTTGAAAAATACCCAAATGTACTAGGGAGACTGCTTATTAAAAGTCTTTTGTATGACAGAATAGGGTGATGTAGAATGTAGTTTCTTATAAAAGATACAGAATTTTCTTACAAAAATGAGGCTGCTTTATTCATATAAACTATCGTTCGGAGTAGCCGCTAATTCTTTTAAAAAGGTAGCAATTTCTTTAGCACAAGCCTCCAAGTATTTTTTTCCTTTTTCTGCAGTAGCCATTTTAGGATTTCCTACACCAGTATCTTTAGTTACCTGTGTCCATTTTCGTTGTGCAGTAACCCACCCTTCTTTAAATGCTTTAAACTTGAATTGTTTTGCTTGCCCATCTCCTGCCTCAGAAAGTGGCAAAACTAGATCTTTATCTATATGAAGAATGGCACTAGTTTCCATCTCTCCTGCATGATCTCCTGGTTCGTCAAAATATTCATGCCAATCAACAGCCTGAAACCAGTTCGCCCAACACACAAATATATCTGGATAGTAAAAAGATAATTCCCGAATCATCGTCTTAAAATTATTTCCTCCATGACCATTCAAAATAACTAATTTATCTATTTTATGTCTCGATAATACATCTACTATATCTTTTAGAATGGCTAATTGTGTACTAGGGTTTACATTCATGCATAGTTTGACATCTAATTGTCCTGTATTAATCCCAAATGGGATACAAGGCAAAACGATTACCTTGGCACCTGAAGTCCATGCTAACTTGGCAGCAGCTTCCGCTACAAAATCAACTTGATAATTATCAGTACCATAGGGCATGTGGTAATTGTGGGCTTCTGTTGCGCCCCAAGGAAGGATTGCTACTTTGTAGTCTATTGATTGGACGGCTTTCCAATTTGTTTCTGCTAATAGATAAGGTCTTGGTTTTTGCATGTATAAATGTATAAAAATAACTGTGAATTTTATACCATCCATTGTTTTATTTCCTGTAGGGGCAACCCTTGTGGTTGCCCCTACATGGTTGCCCTACGCGCGTAATTTTCTAAACATTTCTGTTCCATTTAAATATGGATACATTTGATGAATTTGATGAACTGCCTCCATACAACGGATTTTATCTTGACTTCTAGTGATAACTTCTTTTAAGAAGGAAAGAATTTGCTGAGCAATTTCTTCATTTTGACTTGCTTCTTTTTCTAAAAAAGAGAAAATACTTTCCTTGGCAATATGACCTTTATGGAATTGTGTTAGAATATTTTTTAGATAAGGTTTTACTCTATTAAATTCAGTAGGATTATTATGAACCGTAGTGTCGAGATAGTTCGTTGCTAATAACTGTGCTGACCAATCTAGAATATTGAAGTGATAGGCAAAAAAAGCGAAAGCAAATTGACGACTCTCTATCCATCTTGCACTTAATAAGGACAATGCCTCTTCTTTTTCTTTTCTAATACGATCTACATGATCCGTAAAATAATTGAAGCAATATTGACGGACAGTTGCTTGCTCATGGTCGGCTAGCCAAATAATATTAGATAGCGGTTCTTGATGAAGATCTACTTGTGCTAATAAACTAGCGCCAAATGTATTTGCAGTTGTATTTGGAGATTCTAATAAAGCATAAATAGTCTCTGTAGAAAGATGTGCTAAAGAATTTTTTAAAGGACCATTTAGTAATTCTACAATAAAAAGATGAGGACCGTTATTTGACGCTTGTTTTAATAAAAGCGGTAATAAATAACGCATCAATACGATTGCCTGTAAAGGAGCACGATCTGCTATTTGATTAATAATGGATTGTAATCCCGTTCTTAATTGATGATGACCAATGATAACTAATTCTATTAAAGTGGGGATACTTTTTAAAATAGTATCGACAGAACAATAGGCTAAAATAGCTAAACCTCTTTCCTGCATAGCAACAGAAGACGCTCTTAATAAATTATAAACAACCGTTTCGGGTATTAATTGTACTCGACCTTTATGAGCTAGTAATATATCTGCTCCCAATAACCTACCACTTTCTAATGGATGTTTTAAAAGCATCATCCCTTGTCCTAAAGTTGCAGTAGATAAAGCATCGACAAAATAAGATTGGATATTCTGTCGAAGGATAATAGCATCTTCTTCCCATTTAGTGGCGATCATTTTTGTCATTAAGCTCAAAAAAAGTTGATTCTTTGTGGCCGTCTCCAGCTTGAATTGTTTGGCCTTCAATCGGAAAAAATTAGAAAAAATAATGGTTTGTGCACCTGCTAATTGCTCTATAAAAAAAGCATCTCTAAAAAAGAAATTGGGGTTATTATTGGCTAAATCCAGTACAGCTTGTTGGATTATAGCAGAGGGAGATGCTAGCATAGCACCCATCATTTCCTTTGTGGGTTTCCAATTAGGACTATGTCCATGAATTAAGGGATTTAGTTTCTCTAAAAGATCAGTTGCATAATTACTAGATTGTTGTTTAGGAAGAGCCGTGTTGGCGTTGGAAGATGTTTCTAAAAATTGTTGAGTGTAGTTAATGAGGTGTTTTAGCATGGTTCTAGGTTTTTTCGTAAATGATAATACAAATATAACTATTTTAGTTAAATTTATTAAATAAATACACTAAAAAGTTATAAAAATTAACATTTAGATTAACCTGAACAGATAAAATATAATTTTTTTGATTACAAATTAATTTATTTTGCTTTAATACCAATACATGGGCTATTCTTTGTGTTTGCTTATGTTCTCAATTTGTTCATGTTATAGGTTGTTCTTATTTTGGGTAACCACAAGGATTACCCCTACAGGCCCATACGATCAGAAACTTGTTGAACGATCTTGAATTCACTTAATAGGACACTTGCGATTACTCTGATAACGGTGTATCCAGGGATGGCTAGAATCATGCCTACCACTCCTGCGATCTTTGAACCAATCATTATCACAATAAAAATTTCTAAGGGATGGGCTAAAACACTATTGGAAAAAATATAAGGCTGGAGTATAAAATTATCCGTCATTTGCATCACAGCAAAAACAGCCATCACAGAGCCTATTAGTGGAAGCATTTCGGTATAAAAATCAAGATTAAGATTAGAAGAGATCGTGACGAATATAGCAAATAGTGCACCTATAGCTGGACCAATAAAAGGAATTACATTGATTAAGGCCGCAAAGAAACCGATTAACAAGGCATTTTGAATACTCAACAAAGACAAGGCTACGGAAACAAGTAAGGTGATAATAGAAACTTGAAAAACAATGCCTCCAAAATAACGAGTCAGCATTTTACTCACTGCCATCATTATTTTTTTTACTTTGAATTCGTATCTCGTAGGGGCTAGTACGAGTAGAAAATTCAAAAGCAAATTTTGCTCCTTCAAAAAGAAAAAAGTAATAAATAAAATAGAAAAAAAGCCTACTAAGAAATTACCAGCAAAACCTAATGCAGAACTAAATAAATTGCCAATCTTACTAGGCTCAAACCAACCTGTCAACGCCTCTTGCACTTGAATGGATGGATCTTTACCTGTAGGGATAATACCCATTTTAGCTGCCCAGTCATTTAATTGTTGAATGGGTTCTGCTAGAGCAGTAGCTATAGCCGCATAATCTACTTTTGCTAAATTATTAGCTTGTTCAACTATTAATGGAACAAACATTAAGATTAAGGCCGCAAAAATGATTAGGAAAATGGATAAGGTAAAAACAGCACTCATATTCGAGCCTATTTTAAATTTGCCTATTTTTAATCTCTTAAAAAAACGCATAATCGGCTCTCCTAACATAGATAGCACCCAAGCAATTAATATATAAGCTACAATATCACTCAAATAATAAACGACTCCACCTATTAATAAAATTGCTAACACAAATAAGAGATAGCGATT
>CAYOBX010000029.1:0-12055 GCA_964402245.1 uncultured Saprospiraceae bacterium
GCGTTTTTTATGAATGGGACTATTATAGTCAACATTTAATAGAAATATTATTACCGATCCAAACAGAGCCGACTTTTAAATTTACGGGATTTTTAGGTCTAGCCAGTCATGGCGGGGCGATGGGGGTTTTAATTGCCCAATGGTGGTATTGCAAAAATGTTTTAAAAAAGCCCTTGATTTGGCTCTTAGATAGAATAGGGGTTCCTGTAATATTAGTAGGGGCTTTGATCCGATTAGGCAATTTGATGAACTCAGAGATTATCGGTAATCCTACAGATGTTTCTTGGGCATTTGTATTTGAACAAGTCGATCAAATTCCTAGACATCCTGTGCAGTTATATGAATCCATTGCTTATTTTATCATATTTGGTATACTAAGTTATTTATATTGGCGAACAGATATTCGGCATAAAGCAGGTCGTTTGCTAGGTGTGTTTACCGTTCTGCTATGGAGTACTAGATTTGGTTTAGAATATTTTAAGCGAGATATGGGCGGTATTGAAAATGCGCTCGGGCTATTTAGTACAGGTCAGTGGTTGAGTATTCCTTTGATATTGGTGGGGCTTTATTTTATGTTTCGGCCTTTGAAAAAGGTGTAGCTTGATTTAAAACTTTAAAAAAGACTCTTGAAAATACAAAAGTCCTGTAATTGAATTGCAGGAATTTTTCTATTTGTTGCGTAAGGGATGGGGTAGAAATACCTATTTTGTGCCCATATTTTAGAATTTATCATACAAAATGAACAACCTCCAACTTATACTAATTTTTAGCTGCCTACTACTATTCACTTCCTGTCAAGAAGAACAGCCTACTACAACGGTCAATAAGCAAGCAACAGAAGTCGCTACCACAACTGAAAAAACGACCACCCCTCGCCCAAAAATACCTGGTCCAAGAACTTGCTTTTGGACAAGAGGCCCAGTCAGCAAAGACCCTTACATGAATATTGCCTACCCTGATGCAGGGGTGTTTTATTGGGCTGCTATGTTCACGATTCCAGAAGGGGCAACTTTGACTTTAGAAGGAGATTTTCCGCATTCTAGATATATGTCTTTTATTAGTTACGATCAAAGAGGAGCACCTGTTGAATCTATGACCGACTATTTAATCCTACCCGAAGAAGGAGCCGTCAACCCTTTTGTTGTTGGATCAAATAGAACTTCTACTAAAAGGCGTTATCAAGTAAATATACTTAATGCGCAACCGCCCAATAGGAAAGTAGAGGGATCTAAAGTGAATGAACCTATTCAAGTACAAGATTCCAAAATGCAGAATAACTTGATTAATACCTTGCATGCTCCTTCTTATGGTCCTGGTCAACAGGCAGTGTTATATAGGATTTACGTACCCGATAATGGTACGGCCCCAACTGGTGGGGTGGATCTACCAGAAGCTGTATTAACTTTAGCATCAGGAGAAGTGCTAAGAGGTGCTGCTGCTTGTGAAGCTTTAAACTCTAAACAACCTTTACGGATTACACCTAATGCAGTAGGCGTTCCTAAGGCTAAGTATTATGACTTAGTCCACCAACCAAATAAGCCTGCCACGCATCCAGCAACGAATCCACCAACTTGGTTTATTCAATATGACCGAGCTTTTTTATTAGGAATTTATAATGGACAAATGCCCGAAAACCCAAGAAGAAGTACGGGAGGATTTTATCCTAATTTGGATAATAATTATGTGCGAGCCATTATCAATCGAAAGTTTGGGGAGGTCTTTGTGCTAAGAGGAAAATTGCCAGTTACGCCTAAGACTTTTAATGGAGAGGAAAAGATGACTGCTGGACAATTGGTCTATTGGTCCCTTTGCTCCAATCAAGGGTTCTCCCATACTAGAGTCAATGACTGCTTATATGATGAACAAGTACCTGTGGATAAAAATGGAAACTATATGATTGCGATTAGTCGTGCCGCAGATAGACCTAGAAATGCCTATCCTGAATGTGGCATCGGTTGGCTACCAATGGCGGATGATGGAGATGGTTCTTTTGATGAAGATGTAACGGTTATTCAAATTAGGAATATGTTAGCCGATCCTAATTTTGCGGAATCTATTCAAAATATACCGGGGATTGGGGAGGAAAAAGCGACGATGAAGGGGTATTTGCCGCAATCTTATTATACGACTAAGGGAGCGTTTGAGGTGTTTATTCCTTGTTTTGCTGAGTAGTGAGGGGTATTGAACGCAGAGGTGGAGAGATGCAGAGAAAATACATCACAGTCAACATCATAAGTCTGACAGTGCAACAATCTAACCTCTGACTTCTTTTACATAGGAATCTCTCGTCCATTAATAGCAACTTTCTCCCCATTATTTTTCCCTTCTTCAAAAGTAGGCTCTGCGTCAAACATTTTTAGCAAATCACCAATCGTCGTTTTTAAGTTGGCTCGGTCTATTATAAAATCGAGAAATCCATGATCTAATAAAAATTCAGATCGTTGAAAGCCCTCTGGTAAGTCTTTTTTGATGGTCTCTTTGATAACCCTAGGTCCTGCAAAAGCAATTAATGCTTTAGGTTCTGAAAAATTTAAATCTCCCAACATCGCATAAGAAGCGGTTACGCCACCTGTTGTAGGATCTGTTAAGAAAGATAAATAAGGTAATTTAGCTTTAGCCAGTAAGGTCAATTTAGCAGAGGTCTTAGCCATTTGCATCAATGAAAAAGCAGATTCCATCATTCTTGCACCCCCTGATTTAGAAATAATCATCAAAGGATGGCGATGCTTTATACAATAATCAATGGCTAAGGAAATTTTTTCTCCAACAACAGATCCCATAGACCCTCCAATAAATCTAAAATCCATAGCTGCTACCACCAAGGATTTGGTATCCACCTTACCAAGAGCAACCGTAAGCGCATCTTTTAACCCTGTCTTTTCTCTCGCTGCTTCTAGTCTTTGGTGATAAGGTTTTAGATCCGTAAATTCTAGGAAATCTTTTGATTCTAGATTTCCAAAAAGCTCCACATATTCTTGTTCATCAAATAATAAGTCAAAATATTCAATAGACCCTATGCGCACATGGTGATTGCAATTAGGGCACTTGAAGAAGTTTTCTTTTACATCTTTTTGAGTGTTGGTTACCTTACATCCATCGCAATGATACCATAAACCCTCAGGAGTCTCCATTTTCTGCTTCGTCGCAGTCGTAATACCATCTGTTAATCGCTTAAACCATCCCATGATCGTCCTAATTTATATTGATAGTAGCTGGTTATTTATGCCTCGCAAGCTCGGCAAGCAAGATAATATCCAGTATTTACACTTTTATATATACAGAAATACTTTTATAAGAAAGTCCTTGCTATATTATGTATAGCTAAGGTGGTGGCAAAAGTAGGCATCTACCTTAAATTATTATAATAATATCAATTGTTTTGTTAGTAATTTATCTTTTGAAAAATGGGCAACAAGTTGCTGAAAGGAATTGTAGTAGACTGATACTCATGTATTTGAATAGCCTCTTTACAAGGTACAGATTAAAAATTAATTATCTTAGTTAAAACAATAATATTAAGTATTATTCTTTATTTTTATATCGAAATATACATCTTTATCCTACTCTATCTATTCTCATTATTTGAAGCGAAAATTCGCTACTTTATTACTTTCAAATTTTATTTCTTTTTTTTTAAACAAAAAACGCTTTTATGAAAAATCTATTCAAAATGCTAGGCTTGTTGGTTATTTGCTTATCCATAGTAGCCTGTGTTACACAAAGCCCTACTGTACAAGAGACCAAGACTGCTCCAATGCCGCCAAAACCTGAAACAGAAATTACCACTCCAACATTGACTGCCAATATCCCGATAGATGAAAGGGTTAGAATGGGGTCTCTACCAAATGGATTAAAGTATTACATTCAACAAAATGCTAAACCTGAAAACAGGGCAGAATTGCGCCTAGCGGTTGCTGCTGGTTCTATGCAAGAAGATGAGGACCAATTGGGATTGGCTCACTTTGTTGAACACATGGCTTTTAATGGTAGTACAAATTTTAAAAAGAATGAATTGGTCGACTATTTAGAATCTGTAGGTGCTAAATTTGGTCCTGACCTAAATGCTTACACTAGCTTCGATGAAACCGTTTACATGCTACAAATTCGTACAGATGACCAAGAACAAATGCTAAAAGGATTACTCGTTCTAGAAGATTGGGCAGGAGGCGTTGCCTTTGACGAAGAAGAAATTGATAAAGAAAGAGGTGTTGTAGAATCTGAATGGCGGACTAGGTTAAGTCCTGATCAAAGAATGCAACAGAAATATTTTCCTGTCATGTATAAAGATTCTCGCTATGCAGAACGTTTACCAATTGGTGATCCTGATATTATTAATAATGCTTCTTATGAGACCGTAAAACGTTTTTATAAGGACTGGTACCGTCCAGACTTAATGGCGGTAGTTGCAGTAGGAGATTTTGATATGGATCAAATGGAAGCAGAAATTAAAGCTAGATTCTCTAAACTCAGTAACCCCGACACACCAAGAGCTAAAGATAATTATACGGTACCTCCGCATCCAGAAACTTTAGTTTCCATTTGCTCAGACAAAGAATCTCCTTTTACTAGAGTACGAGTAGAATATAAACATAAGAGTCAGGATGTTACTGATATAAGTGACTTCCGAAAGCAGATGACGCATAATCTATACAATAGTATGCTAAATGCTAGGTTGGATGAATTGGCACAAAGTCCAGAGCCTCCCTTCACTTTTTCTTATTCAGGCTTCGGAAAAAATGTAGGAGATATATCTACTTATACGGCTTATGCATTTGTACCTGAAGGAGGGGTTCAAAAAGGATTAAATGCGGTATTGACTGAAAACGAACGAGTACTACAACATGGCTTTACTCCAACAGAAATGGCACGTGCTAAATTAAAAACTATAAAAGCTGTGGAGCGAGGCGTAAAGGAAATGGACAAAACAGAATCTCGGCGATTGGTTCAAAAATATATCTACCATTTTTTACAAAATAATCCAATCCCTAGTCCAAAGCAACAATTGAGCTTGTACGAGGAACACCTACCAGGTATCCAATTATCAGAAGTAAATGATTTAGCAAAGGAATGGATCATAGAAGAAAATAGAGTAGTCATAGTAACTGCCCCTGAAAAAGAGGGCGTAGCACTACCTACAGAACAAGAAATTTTAGGCATTCTAAATACTGTTGCTCTACAAGAAGTGGACGCTTATGTCGATAAAGTATCTGACGAGCCTTTATTAGCGACAACACTCAATCCTGTAACGATAGAAGAAGAGAAGGCCTTAGAAGAAATTGATGCTACAGAATTACGATTGGCAAATGGTGTAAGAGTGGTATTGAAGTCAACTGATTTTAAAAACGATCAGATTATAATGCGTTCTTTTAGTCCTGGTGGCACTTCTTTATATTCTGATGTAGATTATCCTAGTGCGTCTAATGCTGCAAGTATTATTAATGAGTCTGGAATAGGTAACTTTGAATTGACGCAATTACAAAAAAAATTAGCTGGTAAGAAGGTAGGTGTAGGCCCTTCTATTGGTGAGCTTTATGAATACATGAATGGTAGTTGCTCTCCAGAAGATTTGCAAACTTTATTTGAGTTGACCTATCTATATTTTACAGCTCCTCGAAAGGATGAGCAGGTGTTTCAATCTTATGTAACGAAGCAAAAATCTATTTATAAAAATCTGTTCTCAAATCCACAATACTATTTTTCTGATCAAACCTTTAGAATAAAATACGACAACCATCCAAGAATAGGTTGGCCGACTGCAGAAAAATTAGATCAAATTAATCTTGATCGAGTAATGGAAATTTATAAAGATCGTTATGCAGATGCTAGTGATTTCACTTTCTTCTTTGTTGGCAATTTCGATTTAGAAACAATGAAGCCTTTACTAGCTACCTACTTAGGCAATCTACCTTCAACAGGCAGAAAGGAAACATGGAAAGATTTAGATATTAATTTAGTACCTGGTGCTATTAAAAAAGATCTGACAAAAGGTGCTGCACCAAAAGCATTGATAGATATTACCTATCATGGCAAGTATGAAGGAGAGGCGATCGAAGATCAAATGAAATTTTATATGATGATCGATTTGCTAAGTATCAAAATGCGAGAGTCTATGAGAGAGGATAAAGGTGGTGTCTATGGCGTACGGGTAAATGGTAATATTTCTAAATATCCTAAAGAAAATTATTCTATCAATATTTCTTTTAATTCGGAACCTGAAAAAGCAGAAGAATTAATAAAAACGGCTATGAATGACTTAGAAGAGGTTCGTAAAAATGGGGCTTCAGAAAAAGATTTGACTAAGGTAAGAGAAACGCTCTCTCAAAGCCGCACCAAAGCCTTAAAGGAAAATAATTGGTGGATGAGTAAAATGGTAGGCACTTATCAGAATGAGCGTCAAGATTTTAAATATTATGGGCTGGCTCCTTTCCAAGAGGTTATTAATGGGGTTAACTCAGAAGATATGCAGTCTGCTGTTCAACGATATTTTGATGATAAAAATAAAATTCAAATAGTGATGATGCCAGAGCCTGCGGAGACAAACTAGGGAGGCAGAGGGATCTAGTTTTTTTTGAACACGGAGGCACGAAGCACACAGAGAATATTAAAACTCTGTGCGCTCTGTGTCTCCGTGTTCTTTTTAATATACTTTTTAGCCTAATCTCTCTTGCCAAAATAGAGACTTTCAGTTAGTTTTGTCGTCAATTAATTAGCACAGGCTACGCAAATTTTAAATTTCTAATTGAAACAGTAAATTTTATGTTAAATAGTTTAGATAATCTAAGTACAGAAGAAAAAGACTTAGTAATGAATGCATTACCAATCATTACCGTAATGATTGCAGCAGCAGATGGATCTGTAGATGAAAGCGAAACAAATTGGGCGAATAAATTAACAGATATTCGTAGCTATTCCCATGAAGAGGATTTGCAAGCTTATTATGAAAAAGTGGGAGAAAATTTTGCTCAGCAAGTCCGTATGATGGTAAAAGATTTGCCTGCGAATCAAAAGGATGCGGTACCTGCATTAGCAGCTACATTGGCAGGTATGAATGATATATTGCCTAAATTGCCACCAACTGTTTCAGGTCCTTTTCTTAAGAGTATGAAAACTTTTGCCAAGCATATCGCTCGTGCTTCTGGTGGTTTTTTAAAAATTGCTAGTATCAGCAAAGAGGAGCAAGCGTTGATTGCTCTACCTATGATTACTTTCGTTCCTCCTGTGATTGTCGAAGAAGAGGAGGGAGAGACTAGTGCGGATGATTAAATTTTTAAGTTCAAATTCAAGTGTCAAGTTCAAGTTCAAAATCGAGACGTTGTCTACATTTTGAATTTGAACTTGATTCTTGCATTTGAGTTTTCTTTTATAGCTTTACTAAATCTGAAAGTCAACGCCTTGTGAGTTTTGATCTTGAACTTGTGCTTATAAATACTTCATCAACTCCTCCACTCCTTCTATCCCTGTTTGGCGTTCAAAAATAATTTGTGCTTGCTCGTAATACGAAGCTCTTTCTTGCAATTTGCTATCAATATAGGCGGTTAATTCCTCTTTAGATTTATCAGCTAATAATGGACGATGTGATGTTTCCTTTTGTAAGCGATGTAACAAAACAGCTGTTGGCGTTTTAAGATAGATCGTCTGCCCACTAATATCCATGTATTCCATATTATCATAAAAACAGGGACAGCCTCCACCTGTAGCAATTACCGTTTTTTCAAAGTCCCCACTTGCTGTTAAATAATCTCTTTCTAATTTCCTAAATGCTCCTTCCCCCTCTTCTTTAAAAATCTGAGAAATGGTTTTGCTTTCTTTGGCTTCTAGATAATCATCCATATCTATGAAATTATATTCTAGTTTTTTTGCTAATAATTTACCGAGGTAACTTTTACCGCAGCCCATAAAACCTATTAGGTAGATGTTAGTTGGTTGACTCATAGAAACGTTTGGTATTGAACGCAGAGATGCAGAGGTGCTGAGTTATGTTCACGTGTCGGACACATTGAAGGTGTCCGACATGTAGGTTTCACATCTTACTCTGCATCTCCGCACCTCTGCGTTTAATTAAAAATATACAGGTAAATCCAATTTTCGAGAAATCGTAAATGCCGCATTAATTAAGCCCACATGGCTATAGGTCTGTGGAAAATTCCCCCACTGGCTGCCCGTTTTTTCATGAACATCTTCACTGAGCAATCCTAAATGATTGCCATGCTTAATCAAGCGTTCAAAGATTTCAATAGCTTCCTTCACTCTTCCCATTCTAGCTAAAGATTCTACATACCAAAAAGCACATATTAAAAAAGTAGATTCAGGCGCACCAAAATCATCTACATGTTTATAGCGGTAGAATAGTCCTGATTCCGTTCTTAGTTCTTCTTCTAATACTTTCAAGTGCTGCTTTGCTTTCTGGCTACTAGGATCTAAATAGCCCATATTAATTAATTGCAATAAACTAGCATCTAAATTGGGGGATCCAATGGCTTGTGTATATACCCCACGTTTTTCATCATAGCAAGCTTCTATCATTTCAGCAGATTCTTGTATCAGTCGATTAGCTTTTTGTTCCATCGCTTTATCGCCTGTTATTTTGGCAATCTTCTTAGCGGCATGACTACCTGCCCAATGAAATAAGAAGGTATAGGAGTGCATTTGGCTAGTCCCTCTAAATTCCCACAAGCCATTATCTGGCTCTTTCATTGTTTCTTCTATTCGGTTGAGGCAAGTGGTAGCCACATTAAGGAGCGAAGAATTTTTCGCATCTTTTAATAAACGCTTATCTGAGAATAGGGGAAGAAGCGTCACTAATACTTGACCATACACATCATTTTGAATATGCTCATATGCCTGATTGCCTATACGAACAGGTTGCTCTCCTCGATACCCTTTCAATGGTAATATCTTTTCCTCTGGTATCCGATCCATCGTAATAGGGTACAATGGATGATAGCGTCCTTCTTCGTTTAAAACGATATTTTGAATAAAATTGGCATATCGTTCTGTTACACTAAAATGGCTTAAATCATTTAAAGCCTTGATGGTATAATGCGTATCTCGCATCCAGCAAAAACGGTAGTCCCAATTTCTAGTGCTTCCAGGAAATTCTGGCAAGCTAGTAGTAGTCGCAGCAATGATCGCTCCTGTATCTTGGTACTCATGTAACTTTAAAGTCAAAGCAGATCGAATCACCGCGTCTTGATGAAAACGTTCTATAGAAGTCGTTTGTACCCAATGTCTCCAATAAGCAATGGTCTTACTTAGAAAATTCTCCGCAGTTTCTCCTAGTGGGCCTTCTAATGGTACGCCCCAAGTCAAAATGATATACTTCGTTTCATTTAAAACAAATGCCTGTTCTTGATCTATATAATTTAAGGAAATATTAGTGGTCAGGCGTACTTCTTTTTCCAGCCCTTCATACCGAATATGGCTACTACCAAATACTTTAGTGGGAACTGTTTCTCCATAATTCCCAACAGGGTCACAGGCGATCTTAATCCGAGGTGTCCCTCTTATAGGTTCTATTTTACGCACTAGCATAACCGGCTTATAAAAGCGTTCATATTGAAAAAAACGAGGAGCAAAGTCTGTCACTTTATAAGTCCCATCTTTACTTTCAATACTTGTTTCTAATACATTGGTATTTGGGATGTATTGTTGGCTATTATTCAAGATTGTATTTTCTGGAGAGATCGCAAACCGTCCTCCTTTTTCGTCATCCAACAATCCACCAAAAATAAAGCTACTATCAAATCGTGGCCAACACATAAAACCTATATTCGCAAAGGTGTCTACTAGACCTATATAGGAGCAATTACCAATGATACCATAATTATATTTATGTTTTTCCATTGTTTTTTTTTCAAAAATAGCATTAATTATTATTCTTTACTCCTATCAATTAAAGCGCACAAGATAGTCGTTTAAAATTTAGAATAAACAAGATCCTATTTCATTTTGAAAAGGAAAAAACCTACATTTGCGGTTAAATATCCAGTATTAATTCTGTTTTCAGACATAGTCATTTTTGAAAATGTTTCTTCGCTTGGATACTCGGCAACAAGTATGTTTTATATATTCCTTTAGAGGTAGCGATTTTGAAGGATGTTTTTTCAAAATACTATGCAAAATCAGCACCTTAGTAATGGAATAAAAATAAATGTACACTCTTGACTGCTTCTTTCATCCCTATTTTCTCCTTTAAAAACAGTCATAGTATCAACAATACTCCCGTTTTAAAAAAAGAAACTAGGAACAAAATAAGCTACTCAAGAATGTACATTTATTCTTACACCATTACTTAAAAAAACTAACCTTACGATGCAAAATAGATTGAGTTGCTTTAAGATGATCCAATTGGGTATGATTCTAAGTATGTATCTAATTACTTTATCTTGTCAATCTGCAGGTGCCACCCAAGAGAAAGCGCTGCAAGAAATTAAAACAAATAGCAAAGATATTAGCAATGCAGAGATTATTCGGAATCCTGTGACAGCCAATCAGCCAATTGATACGGTTAATGTTGCCAAAATGACATTCGAGCAGGCTAAATTCAAATATGGCGAAGTGGAAGAAGGGACTATTGTTACCCATGATTTTAAATTCACTAACACAGGAAAAGCTCCTTTGATTATTAGTAATGCAAAATCTACTTGTGGCTGTACTGTTCCAGAATGGCCCAAAGAACCAATAGCTGTTGGGGAAACGGGTGTTATTAATGTCCGTTTTGATACGAAAGGAAAAAAGAAATACAATACAAAACCTGTTTTTATAACGGCGAATACACATCCAGCAGAAACTAGAATTTTTTTAATCGGAAGTGTAAAGGAAAGGGAAAAGGAATAAGAATTTTTAATAGCAGGCAAGCAGTAGCTTTGAATAGTTCTTTAGAGGCCGTAAATTTAGTTTCTTTTTTTGCAAAAAAAGAAACTAAATTTACGGCCTCTAAAAATTAAAATTAAACATACTTGTTGCCGAGTCTCCAACTAAGACTACAACTAATTGATTATCAATTAACAAAAAACAAACTACCATTCTATGTTATTACTACAAGCAGCCGGCAATCCATTAATACAATACGGTCCTTTAATTTTGATATTTTTGGTCTTTTACTTCTTTATTCTTCGACCCCAAACGCAGAAGCAAAAGAAACAAGATACTTTTTTAAGTGATTTGGAAAAAGGATCGGAAGTAGTTACTTCTAGTGGCATATTGGGAAAGATCACCAAAATTGAGGATAGCATTATTACCTTAGAGGTTGGTAACAAATCTTATATTCGGGTGACTAAAGGAGCTATATCTAGAGAGTTGACGGATGAGGTCTTTAATAAGAAAGAGGCGTAGTTATTAATTTTGTATTAAACGCAGAGGTGGAGAGATGCAAAGTTATACTTGTTCTCTGCATCTCTCCACCTCTGCGTTCAATACCATACTTCTAAAGCGTCTTCAGAAAAGCTACTAACTGCTCCATAGCTTTCCCTCTATGACTAATACTATTTTTTATAGCTGGCGATAGCTCCGCAAAAGATTTATCATAACCCATTGGTTGGAATATAGGATCATATCCAAAGCCTCCCTCCCCTCTTCTACTTCTTAGAATTGCTCCTTTACAGACTCCTTCAAAAGTATGTTCTTTGCCATCAATAATTAAAGCGATCACTGTTTTGAATTGGGCGGAACGATCCATTTGACCTACTAGTTCTTCTAATACTTTATCCATATTCGCATCTGCATCTCTTTCTGGGCCACCATATCTAGCAGTGTGTACACCTGGGGCACCATTTAAGCAAACAATCTCTAAGCCTGTATCTTCTGAGAAACAATTCACTTTATAGTTTTGAGCAATATATCTTGCTTTTTGCAAGGCATTTCCAGCAATAGTGTCACTAGTTTCAGGGACTTCTTCTGTCACTCCTATATCTCGCATACTTACAATGTTTAGGCTACCGCCTAATATTTGACTGACTTCTCTTACTTTATTAGGGTTGCCTGTGGCAAAAATTAATGGTTCATTCATAGTTGTAAATATACATTCAATTTTTTGTTACCTACTAGGGTTATTTCT
>CAYOBX010000029.1:12155-22364 GCA_964402245.1 uncultured Saprospiraceae bacterium
TTTCTCTTAATTCATCGATGATTTTTGAACTAATCCAATATATATCTTGATTGCTTGTATAAAATAGAAATTTTTCATCTTTGGTTACAAAAGGGCAATATTCATATTGTTGAGTATTTATTTTATAACCCATATTAACCGCAGTTGACCAGGTACCATTGAAATTTTTAAAACTTATGTATAAATCTCCACGTCCAAAACCATCATTTCGAGTGGAACAAAAAATCATATAAGATTCATCAGGTGAAATAAAAATGTCTGCTTCGTAATCTTCCGTATTGTATAGTTCTAAACATCTACTCAACAATCTCAATCCGAACTTGAGCCAATCCAGCTTTTTCCAAATCAATAGCTTGTGCAGCAGCCAAGGATAAATCAATGATTCTAGGGCGACCATCTCTGCCGATCGCTTTTTGAGGATTCGGGCCTCTATCATTGACTCGAACGGTCACACACTTATTATTATCCAATCTACAAACCTTCAACTTAGTATTGAAAGGTAAAGTCCAATGAGCTGCAGTAAGCGCATACATATCAAAAAGCTCTCCTGATGCGGTTTGTCTATCTTGAAATAAATCAGAATAAAAACTAGCTTCTCCTATCTCTGAAAAGCTGGAGGTTGAAACACCTTTCTCCGTATAAGGGGCAGGAGTCGTTGATGGTCTAGAAGTTTCAATCGCAATAGCAGGTGGCGGCGTTTGCTCTACTTGCCTAATCCGTACTTGCGTGACCCCAGCTTCTACTAAATTAATAGCTTCCGCTGCTGCCAATGATAAATCTATAACTCGTGGTTTCCCATCTCGACCAAATGCTTTAGCTGGATTTGGACCTCTATCATTGACTCGCACGGTCACACATTTTCCGTTATCTATTCGACACACTTCCAACAAGGTATTAAAAGGCAAAGTCCAATGAGCAGCCGTATAGGCATACATATCAAAAGGCTCTCCTGATGCAGTAGAACGGCCATGAAATTTAGCTGCATAATAACTTGCTTCTCCACTTTGTGTAAAAGAATTGATTCCTCCTTTTGAAGTATAAGTCGTCGGATCTTCTTTCACTGGCTTTTCCGCTACTGGTTTTTCTACTTGAATTGGCGGTGGGGGCGTTTTATTAACAGGGGTAATTCGTACTTGCGATACCCCCGCTTTTACTAGATCAATCGCTTCTGCCGCTGCCAAAGACAAATCTATAATTCTTGGTTGCCCATCTCGACCAATTGCTTTAGCTGGGTTCGGACCTCTATCATTGACTTTTACAGTTACACACTTATTATTATCTAATCGGCAAACCTCTAAAACAGTATTGAAAGGCAGGGTCCAATGAGCAGCCGTATAGGCATACATATTAAAGGGTTCTCCTGATGCTGTAATTCGACCATGAAATTTATCTGCATAGTAACTTGCTTCTCCTGTTTGTACATTTGTTGTTGAGGCTTGCGTCGCCGTAGAGGATGGAATAGATTGAGTTTCCTTATTTGGAGTAGCAGGTACTTTAACTAATGGAGTTGCAGTCAGCGAAGATAACGCTGTTACAAAACCATTTATTCCTTCCTCTTTCATTGATTTTTTATAAGCGGTAGCAGCTTGTCGATCAGGAAAAGGGCCTAATAAAATTTTATAAACAGGTTGACCTGTAGCCGTTTGATCCATTTTCATTAGCACATTACTAAACCATTTTCCTTGTAACTCTGTCACATATCGCACTACATTTTCATAGTTGCTTAAAGAAGCTATTTGCAAGGCAAACCCTACCTTATCTGCACGAATTATTTCTACCTCATATAAATCATTAGGCTGATATGCTTTAACAAATTCTTTTCCAAAATTTGGAATAGCTACGGCCTCTGATTGCTGAGCTTGTAAGAAACAATAACAGCATAGGGCTATTACTGTTAATGGAATGAATTTTCTCATAATTAATTTGAGTTTGGTTTTGAAGGACAATCTATTATCCAACAAGATAATGACTTTTTATTAGAGATTCTGAAGTTACTTAAAACATATTTCCTCCCAATATGAAGTCTCTTCATAGTCCTGCTAACCAGTGACTTCCTGACACTGGTTAGTTTTATAAAGATTTGGGTGAAACATTTATCGAGTGACGGGAAGTCACTCGATAAAGTCGTACCCTAAATTGACCCCTTTCAAAGAATACCTTTTACCGAGCTTGAGAAGCAATGAATACTATTTTAGTAATATCAAATATTTTAAAACATATTTCCTTACTTTTGAACTTGAAGTGATTGAAATTATATTCTCTCACTTCCAGAGGAAAAAAATAATTAATGGAAAAGAAGGTAAAGCGTAAAGCAGGCAGACCAAGAGACAGTAAAAGTTTAAATACCAATAATATTCTACGAACGGCCTTACGCTGCTTTGCCAAACAAGGTTATGGGGGTGTTACTATTAATGCTTTAGCTAAAGAAACGGATGTGGCGGACTCTTTATTACATTATCACTTTGGAAATAAAGAGCAGTTGTGGAAAAAGGCTACTAGCTTAGTAGGGAAAGAAATTCATCAAGAACTAGTGGATTTGTTTGCTATGATTGATGATTTAGACGGCTTGGAAAAATTACGTTTATACAATAAAAAGATTATTCATATTTCTGCCAAATATCCTGAGTTCCAGCAAGTGGTTATACAAGAAGTGTTTTCTGACAACCCTCGTTCCGCCTGGTTGATAGACGAATTGATGCAACCTATCTTCGGATTTATGGAGGCTATTCTACAAGAAGAAATTCAAAAAGGGCGCATTAAAGATATACCTCCTGCTAATCTATCTAGCTTTATTATTGGCTCTATTACTACCCTATTTACTCGTTCTTTTCAGATGCGAAAAATGCATGGTATTGATCCTTTTGATTCTGAACAAGTGGATCAGCATGTGGAATTAATGAATGATTTATTGTTTACTGGGTTATTTAAAAAATGAAATCAATAGATGAGTAATTTTCTTTCCGATCTAATAAAGCCTTCTAAGAAAACAACTATTATTTGCGTTGTTTTAGTTTTAATTGGTTTAATAGATCCGTTCCTTACAGGAGGTACTGTTTTAGGAGGAATACTAATTGGTATAGGCGGAGGAATATTAATATATACTAAAATTTTGTGGAAGTATTTTAAAAAGAAGGAACAAGAAAAATAAATCTCCTACTTTTACCTCTCTACCCACTTTCGAAATCCAGAAGTCTTAGGCCCACTAGTTTTCAAAGCCGTTTTATCATTACTCATAGTAATCACCAAACGATTCCCAAAGTAAGCCTCCATCTTCTCAATAAAATTAATATTTACTATCTCACTTCGACTGATTCTAAAAAACAAATTTGGATCTACCAATTCCTCTAAGTCAGACATTCGATAGTTCACTACATGTTTTTTCTTTTTGACATCTATAGCAAACACTAAATCCCCACTTGCTGAAAAGTAGGCAATATCAGAGGTATTTAATAAAACAATACCCGTACTTTTCTTGATTGTAAAACGTTTCTTATATTCTTTTTGAGAATTTTTTAAAGCGGTTTTAAATTCGTCAATGATCTGTTGATCTAAGGTGGCAGTATCTTTAGTTTTAAAAAGTTTGAGGTATTTATCTAAGGCTTTAATTAATTCTTCTTCAGAAAAAGGTTTTAATAAATAGGCAATTCCATTCGTTTGGAATGCTTCTAATAAATATTCGTCGTAGGCTGTCGTAAATATGATAGGGGACTGTACCTCATATTGTTCATATAATTTAAAGACCTTTCCATCAAGTAACTCAATATCAGATAAGATCAAATCTGGATCTCCTAGCTCTTTTAAATATTTCAATCCTTGTTGGACACTCTGTACCCACTTGATTTCTAACTCATGCTCGAAATATCCATATAGTAATTGAAGTAATTTTTGTGCCGCTAATTTTTCGTCTTCTAGGAGTAATATTTTCATTATTTAGGTTTTTGATTTTTAAACCAACTTCACTAAAGGCACTTTTACTAAAAAAGAAGTTACCGTTTTCTCAACAATCAAATTTTGATCCGTCAATAACTGTATTCTTTTTTTCAAATTATTTAATCCTGTTCCTGTACTATCTTTTACCAATTCTTTAGGACGATTATCATTTTGCACGCATAGATGATCGGCCTCTAGATAAATGCTTGCACGAATAGGTTCATCAGGTAATGCAAAATTATGCTTGACAATATTTTCTAGTAAGGTTTGCATAGAAGCGGGTGGAATAAAATATTCGTCTAAGTTTTCTTTCGCCAAAGTACTATCAAAAAAATATAAATCATCAAATCGTTGTTGTAATAAAAAAATGTAATCTTCAGAGAATTGCCATTCTTCTTTTAAAGAAACTACATCTTGATCTTTATGTCGAATCATGTAGCGATATAATGAAGATAATCGCTTGGTATATCGACTTGCCTTTTTGGGATCTATACCAATTAATATATCCAAAATATTCAGGTTATTGAATAGAAAGTGGGGATCAATTTGTGCACGTAGCAACTGTAATTCACTTTCCTTTTTTTCTTTTTCTAATTGCATAACTTGATTTTTACTATCATAATGCTTTTTCCCAATTAAAAATAAACATGGACCGATCATAGATTCAAAATTAGTCTCTATACCTTCTACTAATTGCAATAGAAAATTTCCATCTAAATGATCATAGGCCCAAGGAACTAACCATGGTTGTAAGATTCTTTGTACTAATAATAAAGCAACGGTTAAATACAGTGTTTTAAAATATTTCTTCTTTTCGAAATAATCTTGAAATATCCAATACACTACTAAGATAACAACGAATATATCAATACTAAAATCGTAAGTAAATATACCTAAGGCTTTTAATCCTCTCCAACTGATCAGGTCATGATTCCCTACTAGCGAACTGTATATATAAGTAAATGGAACAAGAAAAGAATAGTAGATACCAATTAACTGCCAGTCCGTTTTGGTCACTCTTTTAAATACCTTTTTCATAGTCTCTATTCCAGTTTTGCAATTCTATAATATTTCCTTCTGGATCTTTGGCATATATCAAGGTGATATATCCAACGCCCTCTATAAATTTACCACTAATTTCTCCTTGCTTGCTCCCTCCATGTAATAATACTTCTTCTAATACTTTAGCCACATCCTCCACCTCGAATGCAATATGCCCAAATCCTTTCCTATGCGGTACACTCGGTAAATTCTCTTCCATCTTCTTATAACTATAGATTTCTAAAGTGGGACCATTGTCTCCACAACCTGGCAAACGCAAATGCATCCCTTCTATATGAGCATTGGGTATACCCAAACAGGTATCCAACCATTTCCCTGATTGATTCCTTACTGGCGGAACAGGAACACATTCGAATACTTTAATGTAAAAGTCTGCCAAAGCACTCCAATCCTTACTAATAATATTGGTATGCACATATTTCATACAACAAATCTATATTTTAAATGATCTATAAATAATTTTAAAAAAGTGAACCTACTACTTTTTTCGGTCAATCCCTACATTTTACAGGTGAACAAGTAAGGATAGTCTATAAACAGCTTCACCTTATAAATAGCGGTATTCAACTAAAAATCAACGAGTTGACTCCTCTTTTCCTGATTACAAGGACGCTTCCTTCTAACTTTGTTATCGAATCAACAATTGAAATTTTGAACCAGCGAAAATATATAATTATGAAAATCTATCAATCATCTATTCTTATTCTTACAATATTATTTTGTTCTCTTTCTCTTACTGCTCAACAAAATGAATTTGTTGTTTCCATAGGCACTAATCAGGGTTATTTTAAAGATAGTAATTTTTCTCCTTTAAATTATCAGCAACAAGGAACGGCCCTTAGATTGGCTTATACTAGATATGGCAAGGGGAATCAATATTTATTCAGTGCACATTTAGATTTTAGTTACAACACTTTACATAACAATGCAGCAGAGCATTTCACTTCTGAATATATCATGGGTACCATATCTATTGACTTTTTAAAAAAGAGTACCCCTTTTCGAAATAAGTCTAGCTATTATTTAGGGGGGCAAATACAAACGAACAATCATGTTATTTCTTATGACGGTCTAGAATCCTTTTCTTTTATGTTCAATCATTCTCTTTCTTTAAAAGGGTTCTATACTATTTCTATCAGAAGTAGACATTCTTTTCAAACTAGTCTAGCAATTCCTCTAGTTAATTATATGGTTCGCCCACCATTCAATGGGAATAATAAAACAATAGAAGCCAATCAGGAACGTCCTCTACGTCTATTAACTGCTGATGGAAAGATTACTTCTGTAAATACTTTTTTAGCAGTGGATTGGTTCTCTCAATATCGTTATGCTGTGAGTAGAAATTTTGATATAGCAGTTGGCTGTAATCTGCAATACCAACGACATAAAGATATGCATCATTTGGCTAGACTAGAAAACCAATTAACTATAAGTGCAATTTGGAAAATAGGAAAATAAACTAACAGCTTAAGAACCAGGCAAGCAGTAGCTTAATAATAGTTTTTTAGAGGGGGCAAATTAGTTTTGTTTTTTTATAAAAAAACAAAACTAATTTGCCCCCTCTAAAAAAACATAGTAAACATACTTGTTGCCGAGTCTCAAACCAAATACATAAAATTAAAAAATAATTTATCATGAAAAATACCATCTTTCTTTTTATTACTATATCTATTGCATTCTTATTTACTGCTTGCGAAAAGGCAGTACTAGGAACAGAATTAAATAATGATCCAGAAAATAACTTCGAAATATTCTGGCAAGATTTTGATCAACACTATGCCCTATTCGGTGTCAAGCAAATTGATTGGGTTAACTTATACAATCAATATCGACCAGAAGTAACGGCCACTACTACAGATGAAGAACTATGGTCGATCATGACACAAATGATTGAGCACTTAGATGACTCGCATACTTTTTTATTAGACCTTCCAAATCGAACAATTTACAAATCTGGTCATGCCCTTAATAATCAAGCCACTGAAGAGTTTGATTTGGATTTGATTTACAATAAATATGTTGCAGAAATGGAAGATCTAACTGGAGATAGAACATTTTCTTATGGTTCTATTAAAGACAAAGATATTGGCTATATTTACTTAGGAGCTATGGGCAATGCAGACCCAAATCAAATTGATGCTATTATTAAAGATTTAAATCCCTATCAAGCTATTGTATTTGACATTAGAAATAATCGGGGTGGAGATGATAGTTTTTCAAATAAAATTGCTAGTGCTTTTGCAGATGGGGAACACTTTGTCTATACGGTACAAAATAGAAATGGACCCAATCATAATGATTTTGAAGCACCTAGAAACTATTATACTACTATTGGAGATCAGGTATTTTTAAAGCCAGTTATATTATTAACAGATAGAAAAACAGCCAGTGCAGGGGAAACTTTCGGATTGTATATGAAGGCATTTGAACACGTCATACAAATGGGCGATACTACAGCTGGCGATTATTCAGACGCAAGTAATCGTCGATTTTTACCTAATGGTTGGGAATATCAATATTCAATACAAAAATACTTATTGCCTGATGGAAGTAGTTTAGAAGGTATTGGAAATATACCAGATGTTTATAGTAAGAATACCAAAGCAGATATCGAGGTTGGAAATGATAAAGTTTTAGAAGAAGCTATTGGTTATTTACGGACTCAATATAATATTCAATAGTAGATTCTTTTCGATAGACGGTGGACGGCCGCTTCGCTGACGGTGGACGGACAACCTCTCTACTAAAAGGTCGGATAAAGTTAAGTAAAATATTGATTTCTTCATTAAAAAATCTTTGAATCACAAAAGTTCACATAAGTTTTTTGATTTCTTTTATGCCTTTTGTGGTTCCAAAAAAAATCATATCATGAAAATCATCCAACTAGGAATTCTACTTTTTTGTATTGGAATACTTCATACTTCCTTTGCACAAATCTATACCTATGATAAAAAATATCCAGTTTCAGAACTAAAAAAAGATTTGGCCATATTAAAGGAACAATTAGAGCTCAATCATATTGGGCTATACACCTATACTCCTAAATCGGAGATGGATCAATACTTCCAACAATTAGAGGCTAATATTACAAGCCCTATGACAGATATTGAATTTCTTCGTTTACTCTTTCCATTGAATGCAAAAATTGCCAATGAGCATACTAAAATAATTCCTTCTGCTGGATATATTAATACCATGAAAAATTTCTGGAAAGTGCTTCCATTGGAAGTCTATTGGGATCAAGAACAATTGTATGTAGTAGAAGATCATTCCCAAAAGCAACTGATAAAAGAAGGGAGTAGTATCAAATCTATTAACGGGGAAGATGCGTCTGAATTATTTAAGAGACTAGCTGCTATCCTTTGGCGAGATGGCTATAATACAACAGCACCAAATGCCTACTTAGCAGATCGTTTTTACCAGTACTATGCCTTTTTAATTGGTTTACCTACAACATTTAATTTAGAAGTTGTCGATCCTGAAGGCGAGAGGAGGAGTATTGAACTAAAAGCACAAACTTTAGCTACCAATAAAAAGATTAAAGAAAAACGGTATGGTATACAAAAATCATGGATAGAAACAGATATCCCAGCCTTAGCGTTATCCATTAACAATAACATTGCTACGATGACCATTCGATCTTTTGATAAAGCTATCAAAAAATTAAAGAAACAAAAGTTCAAAAAATTCTACAAGGATGCTTTTACAAAAATAAATGCTGCTGGTGTAGAACATCTCCTAATTGATTTAAGAGATAATGGTGGTGGCGACCCGATGCCTACTATTGAATTATTTGCTTACTTACATAAAGAACCGTTTACATTTTATGAAAGTGTTACATCAAATGTACAGCGGATACCTAAAGGATTATATGATATTGGCTTCTTGGATAGAATCGCTTTTCCTATAGGTTTTAAAAAGAAAGGAGATCTTTATGAATCTAATTGGATCACACGTTTGATAGCTCTACCTGGCTTAAAACCTTCTAAACCAAACACACCTTATTATAGTGGGAAAGTATATGTATTAACCAATGCTAATTCTTTTTCTGCTTCTGGAGAGATGACTGCTATTCTAAAAGAACATAATCGAGCCACTTTTATAGGAGAAGAGCCTGGCGGGAATCCTAATGAAAATGTTAGTGGTATTCAGTATTTTATGACCTTACCTGCTACTAGCAATCGAATCCTTATGCCTTTTATCCGTTTTAAAATGAATGTAGGTTTTGAGAATACGGGTCGAGGTGTGTTGCCTGATTATCCTGTTCGTCCATCTATTGATGACATACTGAATGGACATGATAAGGTGATGGAATTTACTTTGGATTTGATTGAGAAGATGTGAGAACGCTTCGCTGTCAGAAGTCAAAATTAGAAGTCAGAGGTCAGAAGTCAGATCGCTTCACTGTCAGATTTATGACGTAGACCACATCCTGCATCTGACAGCGTATCGTTCTGACAGTTCCGTTAGCGAAAGCTAACTGAAACGGTCTGACTTCTGACTTCTATTGATGCCGCTTTTTCAACACATCAATCACCTCCTTCAATTCATAATTTTTAGCGGCTAATAAGACCAAGTAATGATACATCAAATCAGCAGCCTCTCCCATGAATAAATCCTTATCATTATCTTTAGCTTCGATCACTAATTCGACTGCCTCTTCCCCTACTTTCTGGGCTACCTTATTAATTCCTTTTTTGAATAAGGAAGTAGTGTATGATTTTTCTGAAGGATTATTTTTTCGATCCTGTATCACACTTTCTAGGTGTAATAAAAAGTTATCCGTTTTATTCGTTTCTTTAAAACAAGTATCTGCTCCTGTATGGCAGACTGGACCCACAGGATTTACTTTGATTAATAAAGTATCCTCATCACAATCTTGTGCGATGTTGACCACATTAAGGAAATTACCAGAGGTTTCCCCCTTTGTCCATAAGCGTTGTTTGCTTCGACTAAAGAAGGTTACTTTTCCTTCTGCTTTTGTTTTTTCTAATGCAGCCTCATTCATGTACCCTAACATGAGTACTTTATTGGTCCTTGCATCTTGAATAATCACTGGAATCAATCCATCTCCTTTTGCAAAATCTAAGTTCATTTTTCTTTATCTATTTGGTTCTTTGAAAAATCTAGTGGAACGCTTCGGATCGTCGAGGTTTGAAACTATAGCCTTCAGGCTAAGGTTCTTTATCTTGAGACTCGGCAACAAGTATGTTTACT
>CAYOBX010000030.1:0-8768 GCA_964402245.1 uncultured Saprospiraceae bacterium
ACGGAGACACAGAGCGCACAGAGAATAATAAACTATGGTATTGAACACGGAGAGAGAATGATTAAAACTCTGCGCCCCTGTGTTTCTTACTTATTCTACAATTTTGCAGCGGTAGATATTTTTTGCTTCTTACAGAAGCAAAGATTTAGCTAATTAAAGTATGGTAGAAACTAAAAAGAGTATTCCACAGAAAAAACAACCTATACCAGCTTATCTAATACGAGATGTTTTAGATGGTAAACCCTATTATTATAAAGGCTATAAAGAAGTTCTAAATAAAACAAAAACTATACACGAGATCATACCTTCCAGCACGCTACAAGCCTATATCATTATGTATCTGAATTTCTTACTCATTCAGGCATTGGGTATTAAGAAGTACCGTATTTTTGCTTCTGAATCAGGTAGCCATTTAGAAAAAAAAGAGAATTATGGATTAGATCTCGCCGTATATGACAGTGCCATACTTTCAAGTGATAAGATAGGCTTGCATTATGCTAAAGTGCCTCCTTTATTAGTGGTAGAAGTAGATATAAAAATAGAATTAGAAGATATTACAGAAATAGACTTTATTTTAAAGAAAACTCAAAGTCTATTAGAATTTGGTACTCAAAAGGTTATTTGGGTAACTTCTAAAACAAAAAAAGTCTTAGTCGCTGAAAAAGGAAAAGATTGGCTTTTGAGAAATTGGGATAAAGATTTTGAGTTAATGGAAGGAATTACAGCCAATATTGGAGCTTATTTGAAAGAGAACAATGTCGTAGTTTAGGCTTTTAGAAAACTCTGTGCCCTCTGTGCCTCCATGTTCATTCATTTTATTCGAAGAAGTTCAAGTTCAAGCGTCAAACTCAAGTTCAAAAGTAAATACTCAATGAGTAGATGAGAAAATGAATAAATGATTAAATAGGGCAACAGATTTCTGTTTATGCAGACTGATTAAAGCTTGTAGACTACCAATTTTTACTCATTTACTCATGTCTTCATTTACTCATTGAGAACTTACGTTCAAAACTTACAAGATGTTGACAATCAGTCTTGTAAAAATTGACTGCTCTGTTCTTTACAGTTAGATGAACAGTCCCTTTTACTCTTGCTTCTCTTCAATCCATATCTTAATATTTTCAATAGCCGCCCCACCATCTTTAGTAGTTCCACAAATACTACCACCAGCACCTGTAGCTAATTTTTTCTTACCTCTCAGATTCGCTTCATATTGGATGCTATACTTAGCCGCCAAATCTCCAGTCAATTCTATGGCAAAACCTATCAATTTTCTACGTCGATCTTTCGTACCATTATAGTTGCCAGCAGGGGTCCATTTGGTGGAGCCTTTCTTATTAATAACTGTTTTATATCGGAGACTCAGATTGGGCGTATAAGGAATAATGTCTAAATTAAAACCACAAAAACGGCTTCCTGTTTTTAGTGCGGAGGTAATTTTCCCCTGTTCTATAACCACTTCTTTATCTTTAGAAAACTGCGCCACTCCTTTAATTCCATAATCCGTTGTATCTTCTTCTTTGGCTTTGAGCGCATTTCCAACCGCTATTGCAGCATTTATTTTTCCGTATCCATAGTATGGACTATGGCCTGTAGCATCATAGTCTCCATCTTGGATATCTATTGGATCACAGGAGTTTTTAATAATCTCTTTTACTTCTTTCCAAGCTAAATCTTCATTGGCAGAAAGCATTAAAGCAATGACACCTGCTACGCCCGGACAAGAACTTGAAGTACCTCCAAACTCAGAATAATAATGGCCCTCACTTCCTCCTAAAGTACTTTCGCCATAATTCTCTCCTGCACGCCCCATTCTATCGGTTGTCCAGATACCAGACGTTAAAGATTTAGGATGAGGAATAAAAGAAGCATATACATCATTACTAGGAAAACAACACCAGATCGAATTGCCATAATCACTATAGTAACTACGTTTTCCTCGATCATTAGAAGCTGCCACGGCAATCACTTGATGATGACTTGCATAACCATCTATATCTACTATTTCGTTTCCATTTCCTGCGGCCCAAACAATGACACAGCCTTTGCCTCCTCGCCCTTGCTTCACCGCATAATCTATAGCTAAACGAGTACTATCTGGTAAATCAAATGGAATAAAATGCAAGGGATCTTGAGAATCCCACCAAGGACCATCGGCGGGTCCCCAACTACAAGAAATGACATCTGCTCCATTATCTGTTGCCCATTGGAAAGCCTTCGCTTCGGCTAGCGATCCTAGCCCTCCACAGCGAATGGGCATCAGTCGTGCTTCGGGTGCTACCCCAGATGCTTTAAATCGACCACTTGCACAGGCTACCCCTGCACAGGGTGTTCCATGATTCTCCTCTGGTCGTTTAGGGTTTCCATCATCTACATTGATAACGGTATCTCTTGGTGCTACTATTTTGCCTGGTGCACTAAATTCTTCGTGAGTTACATCTACCCCATCATCTATCACGGCAATAATCGTCCCTTCCCCTTTATTATATTGCCAAGCTGCTTCTACATGCACATGCTGATCTATAAAGTGTCCATTGATCGTAGCAGGTTTTAAATGCCACTGATTCGGATGAATAGAACGATGTTTTTTCTTTCTAACCAATTCTGGATGGCAATACTCCACTTGAGGCTTTTTGAGTAAGTCTGCAGAAATATCAAATACCTCAAAACCTGTCCCTTTTTTAGCTTTCACAAAGAAGGCATTTTTAGCGAATCCTAATTGCTCTTTTATAACTAAACCACATTCTTTAATCAGCGCCTTACATTCTTTCTTTGTTACAGAATCTTTAAATTTTAAAAAGAAATTTTCCGTGTAAATAACAGGTTCTCCAGATTTTCTATCCTTTAAAACTCTCCCTGCAAATTTAACAGATTTCTCTTCTTTTAGCTGTCTTCTAATTGTATTTCTTAAACCCGTTGAACTTCTACTTCCTTTATTCACACACTTAAAAACAGTAACATTGGCTTCTGGAAATTTTACAATAGGAATCATTCTAGACATCAGATCTCTAGATGTCTTTGACATATTTGCTGCTCCATTATTTGTCCCCGTAGGTTCTTTAGTTCGTACGACGACTAAATCCTGCGCTTCCACTAGATCAAAGGTTTTTCCTTTTTTTCCGCCGTATTTATAATGATACATAATGCTATTGTTTTAATTTGTTCCACTCTACAGCTCTATTAAATAGGGTTCTTTATTTTAATACTCGGCAACAAGTATGTTTACTATTACTCTTTAGAGTGTGCAAATTTGATTTGTTTTTTTATAAAAAAACAAATCAAATTTGCACGCTCTAAAAAACTATATCATAAGCTACTGCTTGCCTATTATTAAGAACTTATTCTACACAGTTTAAAATAATAATGCGAATCGCCAGCTGAAATTCAAGGCAAACGAAACACAAGTTAAACGCCTATACAATAAGATAATTACACATATATACTACTTTTTGATAATTTTCCCAAATGACCTGTACATTCCCCTAACAACAGCGCATTCAAATTACATAAAAACCTATTACTTTTGTCGATCATCCTATAAAATCAAAGAACAAATCTATGCCAGAAAGAAAATGCTGTTATGATAAAATACTCCCAGCCAACCTACTCAATGAAACACCTCCTTCTAGAGGATTAGCTCCCGTTAATTCCTTATGGGAAAATGGGAAAGTTTTAAAAGTATATTTTTTAGAAGGAACTCCCCAACAACAAGCATTTGTCCAATCTGTAGCGGTAAAATGGTCGGAGCATGCGAATATCCATTTTGAGTTTACAAATAACCAAGAAGCATCGGATATAAGAATTACTTTTAATCCAAATGATGGAGCATGGTCAACAGTAGGAACAGATGCCTTGCAAGTATGGCAAACAGAACCTACTATGAATTTGGGTTGGCTAGATGAAGCAGTGGTCTTGCATGAATTCGGACATGCTATAGGCTTGGGACATGAACACCAAAACCCCATTGGTGGTATTCAATGGGATAAAAACACCGTCTATCGAGAACTCTCAGGTCCTCCCAATTATTGGACAAAAGAGGTGGTAGATGTCAATCTTTTTGATAAATACAAAGAGGATCAAATCATGGCATCCGTACTAGATCCTCTGTCTATTATGATGTATCCCATCTCAGAAAATTGGACGATTAATCAATTTTCGACTGATTTTAATCCCGAATTATCCGTATTGGATAAAAGCTTCATTGCAGCATTATATCCTTATGACAGTCCTGTCACCAACCCACCAATAACGGAGGAACCGACCCCTGCCACGGCACCTGCTATTCCTAAGTTAAAGATTAGCCATTTTTATTCCTACAATGGGGCAATTTCTCAAGCAGGGGAAGTACTCACCCTTAGCTTTCAAGTAATAAATGAAGCAAGATACATTATAGAAACTACTGGAGATACCGACTTATTCCTCACTTTGCTAGGTCCTGATGATCCTACACTAGTACTACAATCCGATGATGACAGTGGTATGGGTAGCAATCCTCAAATCAAACGAGCATTAGCCCTTGGGACCTATTATTTACAAGTTCGTCATTATCACCAAACAGGTACGGGTTCTTTCCGTATAAGTATAGTTACTGCTGAGAGTTTAGATTTAGAGGTATTGGATCATGTGAGTTAGAAGGTCATCAATGAACAAACATCTACCAATCTTAGATTGGTTGCCTACCTATAAAAGAAAATACTTATCTACAGATATTCTTGCGGGAATAACAGTAGGGGTAATGGTAATTCCGCAAGGAATGGCTTATGGTATGTTGGCGGACTTGCCCCCCATTTACGGGTTATATGCTACGTTGATACCAATGATTGTGTATGTTTTGTTTGGTACATCTAGACAATTAGTAGTTGGTCCGACAGCAATGGTTTGCATTTTAGTGGCCTCTGGAGTTGGTTCCATTGCAATACCTGGTTCAACAGAATATATTTCCTTAGTGATTCTCCTTTCCTTATTAGTGGGGTGTTTACAATTTATATTTGGTTTATTTCGATTAGGGTTCTTTATTAATTTCTTATCTCATCCTGTATTAAGTGGATTTATATCTGCTGCAGCCATTATTATTATTATCAGTCAATTAGATGACTTAATGGGTGTTTCTTCCTTAAGCAATTTCATGCAAGTAGATTTTCCAACATTAGGTATTGGCTTATTGGGTTTGGGTACAATTTTGGGCGCTAAAAAATGGAATAAGAAGCTACCTGCCCCCTTACTGGTAGTACTGCTTAGTATCGCTTTCTTGTATAAGTACCACTTAGAATTTCCGTCAATTGCCATCATTAGGGATATTCCCAAAGGTTTACCAAGCATCTATTTACCTACTATTAGCCTAGCAAATATCAGCGCTTTATTACCAACTATATTCACGATTACTTTAGTTGGAATATTAGAATCCATTGCCATTGCGAAGATGATGCAAGCGAAAAACAAAGATTATGAATTGATCCCAAATCAAGAGTTAAAAGCAATAGGTTTGGCGAATCTCTTTGGTTCCTTTTTTCAAGCTTTTCCTACAGCAGGCAGTTTTTCCAGAACTGCCGTAAATGATGAATTAGGTGCTAAATCAGGAATTGCTGCACTAGTAGCTGCCTTCATAGTTCTATTGACCTTATTGTTTTTAACCCCCTTATTCTATTATTTGCCAAGAGCTATTCTAGCCGCTATTATTATTGCAGCAGTAGTCCGTTTGATTGATATAAAAGAGGCTGTTTTTCTATGGAAAAGTGATCGCACAGATTTTTACATGTTATTGATTACTTTTTTTGCAACACTACTTATTGGGATCGAACAAGGTATCTTAATTGGTGTATTTATTACTATTCTAATGCTATTATATAAATCCACCAAACCACCTATCACCATTTTCGGTAGGATACCTGACACTCCACATTACAAAAGTATCGAAACTACTGATGATTTAATAGTGCGAAAAGACATTCTTATCATTCGCCCAGACACCTCTTTGTTTTTTGCTAACATTGATGCTTTTAAAGAAAGATTACTGCAATCCAAAAAGGAGAAAGGTGCTGCTTTAAAATTAATCCTTTTTAAAGCGGATGCCATTAGTGACTTAGATTCTAGCGCCACCCATGTTTTCAGAGACTTATTAATCGAATTTAAGAAAGAAGGCGTTCATTTTTATTTTGTTGGCCTATCCTCTAATCTCTATTCTACTTTAAAAAATAGTAATACCTTGATTTTATTAGGGGGTAATTTCTTATTTGAAGGAGAACAAGAAGCAATTGATTATTTTGATTTACAAATGGCGAAAGAAGCTTGGCGGAAGAAGAAGTTAGAAAATAATATAATTGATTAGGTTTAGTTTCATCTAAATATTGACATTCTTTAAATATTCTTGCCTTTACTACTTTATCTTCAGTAGAAATTGGTGTAAATTGCTTCAAATCTAATTTGTATACCTATGCAAGGGCAACAAGTAACTCTGAATAGTCTCATGCTCAGGCTTTAAAACTGAATTATAAAAAATTAAAATGTCATCAAAAAAAAATATCTTTCGCAATCTATCCTTCCTATTATTAGTTGGTACCTTGACTTTTACCAATACTACCTTTACTTCTTGTTCTCCGAAGTCAGGTTGTAAAATAAATGAAAGAGGAGCCAAAACCAATAGCAAAGGTGAATTGTCTCAAAAGCGAGGAAAAACGAATTTATTGCCAAAGAAATATCGTAAAAAATCAAGATAGGAAAATGACCAATCTCCTCCAAAATAAAGGCGTCCGCCTATTCCTATTTCTCACTGCCTTCTTTATGACCAATGCGATCATAGCACAATTCATAGGCATGAAAATATTTGCCTTTGAAGATACTGTTGGGATGGCTCCTATGAATTGGAATTTATTTGGACACTCTGGTTCCTTAATGTTATCTGCGGGCGTGCTTCCTTGGCCAATTGTTTTTGTAACCACCGATATTATTAACGAGTACTATGGAAAAAGAGGCGTTCAATTGCTATCCTATACCGGGGTCTTTATGATTGCTTTTGCTTTTCTAATCGTGTTTGCAGTGATCCAATTAGAACCTGCGGCCTTTTGGATTGAAAGTTACCAAGCGCAAGGCGTACCTGATGCACAAGCCGCTTTTGCAACTGTATTTGGACAAGGTGCTTGGATGATTGTTGGGTCTATTATTGCTTTTTTACTCGGACAAATTATTGATGCTTTTGTTTTTGATAAACTCCGTCGTTGGACTAAAGACAAAATGGTCTGGTTGAGGGCTACTGGTTCTACGATTATATCTCAATTTATAGATAGTTTCGTGGTTCTATATATTGCCTTCGTTTTAGGTCCTGCGGAATGGCCCATCAGTCAATTTTTAGCAGTGGGTACGGTTAACTATTCTTATAAATTTTTGGTAGCTTTATCTCTAACACCTATTATTTATTTAGCGCACAATTTGATTGATCGGTATTTAGGAAAGGAGCGAGCGGAAGTGATGCGGCAGCAAGCTATTGTTTAGAAATGATTAAATGAAGGAAAAATAGAATTGCTGCAAGGTACTTTTAGTTTAGTTAGGTAATTTTAAAAGATATAGATTATCTTTATCCAAAAAAAAGAAATGGATAAAGTAACCAAGAATATAGCTACCTCCTCTACCCTACCAGCCAATTTTTATTCCGACCTTGCTATATGGGAAAAGATGAAAGAACATGTCTTTTCTAGAAGTTGGAATTATATAGGAGATGCCCAAGAGATCTTCAATGTAGCCGTCAATACCTATCCTTTTTTCTTATTAGATAAATATATAGAAGAACCACTTCTATTAACCAATTATGAGGAGGAAATTAGATGTATGTCGAATGTATGTACGCATCGAGGATTTCTATTAGCCCACCAACCTAGTTTAAATAAAAAAATAACCTGTGCCTATCATGGTCGCCGCTTTAAATTGACAGGAGAATTTGAGCATATGCCTGAATTTAAAGAAGTCGAAAATTTTCCAAGACCATGTGAGCATTTACATCAAGTCCCTTTAAAAAATTGGGGTCGATTTCTATTCGCAAGTCTGGCTCCTCAATTTGACTACGAACCCATCATTCAAGAATTAGAAACTCGATTAGGTTTCTTAGATTTTGAATCTTTTGAACATGCCTCAGCATATGATAAGACCTATAATGTCAATGCGCATTGGGCTTTATATTGTGATAATTACTTAGAGGGTTTTCATATTCCTTTTGTTCATGCTGGCTTGAATAGTATGCTCGACTACGGCAAATATGAAACCATTTGTAAAGATCATTGGGTCTTGCAAGTTGGCTATTCTGATAAAGGAACGATGTCTTTTGATTTGCCAGAAGGACATGTAGATTATGGAAAAGATATTACGGCTTACTACTATTGGATTTTCCCTAATTTCATGTTGAATGTTTACCCTTGGGGCTGTCAGTTTAATGTAGTGCGTCCATTGACTCCAGACTTTACGAAAGTAGAATTTATTTATTATATAAAAGATCGGAAACTATGGAATCAAATGCGAGGCGATCAGATTGGGGATAAGGTGGAAAAGGAAGATGAATGGGTGGTGGAAGGCGTGCAGAAAGGATTGCGTTCTCGGTTTTATAATGATGGACGGTTTTCGGTTAAAATGGAAACGGGGGTGCATCATTTTCATCGATTGTTGAAGGGGTACTTGAGTTAGGGAGATTTATTGCTTAACGTAATGAATTAATGAACACGGAGACACGGAGACACAGAGTTTTTTTTGTATTTCCTTTTCATTCGTTGTTGAAGGGGTATCTGAGT
>CAYOBX010000030.1:8868-19424 GCA_964402245.1 uncultured Saprospiraceae bacterium
ACGCAAACACTGGGCACACAGAGACATAAAAAAAACTCTGTGCGCTCTGTGCCTCTGTGTTCAATACTAGGATTTCGACCACTAGATCATTTTCAGCTAGGAAAAAAGGTAAGCAGTTCCTCCAAAGAGGTAGTTTCCACCACCTCCCCAAAAGGCAATCCCTCCTTAGTCTCTCCATACTGATTAATCCAGCAAGCATCCAATCCAAATACGCTCGCCCCAGAAACATCCCATTGATTAGAAGAGAAGAAGATCAACTCTTTTGTAGTAGCTTCTAATTTATTCAAGGCCATTTGGTAGACAGTAGGTTTCGGTTTATAAACACCAATTGTGTCAACAGAAAGGATGGTATCAATATAAGATTCAATACCTGTTAATTGGACACCATTATTGAGCATGGACATCGTGCCATTGGAAAGAATAGCGACGGTTTTACCATTTGCTTTTAAGGTTTTTAATAAGTTGGCGGCTCCATCTATCAAGCTCGGTGTGTCATATAAGGGGAGTAATATATCAAACACTCTTTCATCGGTAATACCATTTACTCGCATACTATAATCTAGTGCTTCTTTGGTGACCGTACTAAACGGCTCATATTGGTTCATTTCATTCCGCAGCCAAGTATATTGTAGCTGTTTGCTACGCCAAATTTGTAGGAGATTTTCTGTTTTATCACCCGCTATTTTTATTAATTCGTTTTTTACTTCGCTGGTTTTGAAGAGGGTTCCGAAGGCGTCGAAGACGAAGTACTTTTTGTTGGGTAGATCTTGGATAATCATAATAAATTGTAAAAGGTTGTCTAATAAGATGCAAATAAATATTGTATTGAACACGGAGACACAGAGCACACAGAGAACAATAACTAATTCCGTGCGCTCCGTGTCTCCGTGTTCAATCCAACATCACACAAGCTCCCAATCTCCTAATTCCGTTGACAACAATTCGGTTGCATATGACTCCCCGTCTCATTGAAATACGGAAAGGCATTTCCACTTCCTTCTTCTTCAAAATAAAAGGCACTACGCTTTACATCATAATTCCCGACCTCATTCATCGTTGCCGCATCATATACTCGACCATTTAAGATGGTATATTTCACCTGTTCTGAATTACGAATATTTTCTAAAGGATTCGCATCTAATACAATTATATCAGCTAATTTTCCTTCCTTGATAGACCCCAATTGATGATCCATTCCAAGGTAAGTCGCTCCATTAATAGTGGCGCATTTTAAGGCTTCCATATTGGCCATTCCCCCTTGTTGCAACATCCATAGTTCCCAGTGAGCACCGAGCCCTTGTAGTTGCCCATGTGCGCCTAAATTAATTTTTACACCAGCATCGGTTAGTTTTTTTAAACTCTTGGATGTTAAGATATGTCCATTCTCATATTCCTCTTCTGGCACCATTGTACGATGTCTTGCTCGACTATCCACCACACTTCTAGGCGTGAAACTTAAGAGTCGTTCTTTTTCCCAAACATTGGTATGTTGGTACCAGTAGTACTCTCCACTCATACCTGCGTAATTGACAACGAGTGTCGGGGTATTATGAGATTTAGTTTGCGCCCAAAAATCAATCACATCTTTATATAGTGGGGCTACTGGAATATTGTGCTCTACGCCTGTATGCCCATCCATGACCATACTCATATTATGCATAAAAAACGAACCTCCCTCTGGTACTACTAAAATGCCTAATTCCCTAGCAGCTTGCATTACCTGTTGACGTTGATTCCGACGAGGTTGGTTATAACTTTTTACAGAAAAAGCACCATAAGCTTTTGTTCTACGCAAAGCAGATCTAGCATCTTCTAAGTTATTAATGACTGCTTTAAAATCTCCTTCTGCCCCATATAAAATAGTACCTGTACTAAATAGTCTTGGGCCGACTATTTCTCCCGATTTTATTAATTCACTTTGAGCGAAAGCCATTTCTGTATTGACAGAGGGGTCGTGTGAAGTAGTCACTCCATAGGCTAAGTTGGCGTAATATTCCCATTGCTTTTGAGGACTCAATCCATACCGAAAATTACCACTATGAGCATGTACATCCATGATGCCAGGCATAATCGTTTTGTCCGTACAATCTATGGTAGTTGCTTTTGAGGGAATCTCTATATCTGCACCAATAGCTTTAATAATATTATCTTCAATTAGAACGGTTCCATTCTCGATCACTTCATCTCCTTCCATGGTAATAATACGCGCATTGGTCAAAGCTAGAGTACCTTCTGGTCGATCACTTTCTACGGTTAAATTGATTTTTAAACCAACAGAATCCATAGGAGGTAAGCTATCCACTGCTCCCTCTAAAAACTTAAATCGCTCCGTTAAATTATCGCTAAAATACTCCTCTCCTAAAGTCCAGAATAATTTCTTACTGTCCTTCGACCAATGGATATTGATACCCGCATCTTTAGCCACTTGAGCTACAGGGACTGCTTTTGTTTTAGAGGTCAATCCTATTTTTTTTCCGATCTTGGGAAAAGGAGCTATATAAACTTTCCATAGCTCCGACCATGCCACCCACTGGTTGTCAGGGCTGATATGATAACGTTGGGCATATTTGCCATCAAAGTGTTCTTTCTTATCTTTTCCATTCACATTAACCGATTCCACAGACTTCGTTAAACTACCAAAAACATAGCCACCTTTTTGGTAAAAAATTCTTTTGCCATCGTTACTAAATTGTGGAAAACTACCTTGGGGAACTACTAATTTAGGATCAGCACTTCCATCTGTAGGTACTACATAAATACCAGGTTCTTTACAATGTGTAAAACCTTGATGGCTGTTGCCTTTATCTTTTCTATAAACAATCCATTTACCATCAGGAGAAAAAGCTGGCGTTCTATAAATCCCTTTTTCTATACTCAAGGTCTTGCTACCTTTATTACCTACGGTGAGTGTTTTGAGTTGGCCCATTGCCTCATCTTCCCAAGTTACATAGGCTAAAGTACGACCATCAGGTGCATAGGTAGGTTCAAACTCTAATTCTTTAGCATTGGTCAAACGCTTAGCTTGTCCATTAGGAAGGTTTTTTCTATATAAATGACCAATCGCATTAAAGACTACTTCTGATTCATCAGGCGCGGTTACAGCATGACGAATCACCTTTGCTGTAAATTTATCGGTATAGGCATCGTTTTTAAAACGTACGGTTTCTGCTACCTTCGTTTTTATATCTACTGTGAAAGGGATTTGAGAAGATGCTGCGGCTTTGCCTCTTACTGCCGTAGTGGCCACCTTCCAAATTTTACCCAAACCCTGTATAATAATATGTCGATCATCTGGCATCCAGTCAAAGCCTGGATAGACTCCAAAGATCGCCCAAGCCTCTTGTTGATCTTTGCTCAATTGATCGAACAAAGCATATTCTTCTCCAGATTCTAGATCATGTATCATTAACACCGTCTTGGTACGAATCCTTTTAATATAGGCGATTTTTTTTCCATCATTAGAAATTTGAGGACGAGCCGCCCCACCTGGTCCACTCACAACTGTTTCGCTTTCTCCTGTTTCTCGATCATATCGTTTGATTACATATATCTGGCTATTGGGATCTTTATTATATTGAAAATAACCACCAGGGTACATATCTTCACTATAATAAATATACCGACCATCAGGAGAAAAAACAGGTTCATTCGCATCTTGCTGATCGTTCTTTCTTTTTGTCAATTGCGTACCGCTTCCACCAGCAATATGGTAGAGCCACATCTCCCCTGCGCCTAGAGATCGGCCCGAAGTAAAATGCTTTCTGGCAACAATATAATCTCCGTCTGGTGACCAAGAAGCATTATTGAGTAAGCGGAAATCTTCCTTTGTTATTTGTCGAGCATTCTCCCCATCCCGATCCATCACCCATATATTATCTCCCCCACCTGCATCACTCGTGAATAATAAACGTTTGCCATCAGGACTAAATCGAGGTTGTACTTCCCACGCAATACCTGTCCGAATAGCCCTAGCTTTACCACCGCTAATCGGCATCATATAAATATCTCCTAACATATCAAAAACGATCGTCTTCCCATCTGGACTAATATCCAAATCCATCCAAGTACCTTCATCGGTTGTGAAGTTTACGTCTTTCCAATTCCATCCCTCTCCTGTTGGATTATTGACATCCCATTTCTTGTCTTTTTTTTCTTGTGCAGTAAGACCTAAACTGCAAAAGAATATTGTCGTTAAAACTAGTAAAATATTTTTCATGTTATTTATATTTTAGATTCTCCTAAATTGCATTAAATTTATAAAAATATAAAAGATTAAATTATCCTTCAAAAGGATATTTCAATCCACACTGCTTCCTTATTTCATCGACAATAGTCATCAATTCTAAGCTGTTTTTATGAGACCAGTTATCACTTTCTAATTTTCCTTCGTTGAGGCATCGGATACATTCCACAATTTCATAGGTATACCCTTTTCCTCTAGTTGGATTAACCTTTATTTCTTGCTTTTGAGTACTCCCTATACCTTCAATTATTCGATAACTCTGTGCTTCATGCCACCTTGAATCTATATAAATTCGCCCTTTCGTTCCATAAATTTTTGCCACAGTATCTGATTCTGAAGCAAAGCCACAAAATACATTGGCGATTCCTTTCTTATATTTTAAAATAGCGGCCGTTTGAATATCTGCTCCCGTTTCATGAAAGCGAGCGGTGGCTAAGATTTTATTTGGTTTGCCAAAAATAGAATAGGCTAAAAAAACAGGATATACTCCTACATCTAATAGGGCTCCTCCTGCCAAGTCTAAATTAAACATCCGACTTTCGGCTGGTGCTTCTTTATAAAAGCAAAAATCTACATTCACATAATTCACTTCCCCTATTCGACCACTTTTAGCTAAATCAATCGACTGCTTTACAGATGGATTAAATTTAGACCAAAAAGCTTCCATCATAAATACCTTTTGCTTCTTAGCTGTCTTAATCATCTTCTTGACTTGCTTCCGATTAACAGCTAATGGTTTTTCACAAAGAATCGCTTTTCCTGCCTTCATGGCAGCTATAGATAAGGCAGCGTGTGAATCATGAGGTGTAGCTATATAGATAATATCTATAGTATCATCCTTAAATATTTTTTCATAACTACCATAAGCTTTCTCTGCTTGATGTACTTTAGCAAATTCTTTCGCTTTCTTTTTCGTTCTAGACGCTACCGCTTTTAAATGGGTATTCGGTACTAAAGCTAAATCTTTAGCAAAGGAGTTTGCTATTTTTCCTAAACCTATAATTCCCCAATTGATGGTTTTAGATGTTATCATCTTATTATTTTAGAATAGAGAGCAGAGATGTGAGAAGAGAGATGGAATCCGTTTGTTTAGAAGAATATTCATTATTTTTATGTTGCTATTCAGCATTTCGTATTTAACTACCCCCTACCCCCTCTTTACGAAGAAGGGGAGAGGTCTTCGATTGAAAAATTCGTTTTGTAGTCGTATTCAAAACGAAATTTTTAATCGAAGATGTCTCCTCCTCTTTGAAGAGGAGGTCGGGAGGAGTTAGAAAAATCGATGCTGAATAGTTACATTTTTAATTGAAATCTATCTCGCTTCTCTGCTCTCTGCTCTCTAAATATACTGATTAATTATATTTTCAAATAATTCTTGCTGCCCACTTCTCATTTTTGGAGATTTCCCATTCATTGCAATCTCTGATAAATCTTCTAAATTTAATTCCCCATTTTCGAAAGCCTTACCATTTTTCGTAGCAAAGGAACTATACCTTGCTTTACGCAAATCTTTATAAGAAGATTTTTCTAGTATATCATTTGCTATTAACAAGGCCCTAGCGAAGATGTCCATGCCACCGATATGTGCATAGAAAATATCTTCCAAATCAGTAGAATTTCTTCTAGTTTTTGCATCGAAGTTAACCCCCCCACCTTGTAATCCTCCTGACTCTAATATCACTAACATGGCTTGGGTCAATTCTGTAATATTATTAGGAAATTGATCGGTGTCCCAGCCATTTTGATAATCGCCTCTATTAGCATCTATGCTTCCTAATACTCCTGCATCTGCGGAGACTTGCAATTCATGTTGGAAGGTATGCTGTGCTAAAGTAGCATGATTTACCTCTATATTTAATTTGAAATCGTCTAATAAGTCATATTGTCTTAAAAAACCAATTACTGTTGCCGCATCATAATCATATTGATGTTTAGAAGGTTCTGCAGGCTTAGGTTCAATAAAAAAAGTTCCTTTAAATCCATTTTTACGAGCATAGTCTTTAGCCATGTGAAGGAACTGTGCCATATGGTCTAATTCCTTTTTCATATTGGTATTCAGTAAAGACATATAGCCTTCTCTGCCGCCCCAGAATACATAATTTTCTCCTCCTAGCTTAATGGTTGCATCAATTGCATTTTTTACCGTCGCTCCTGCATAGGCCACCACATTAAAATCAGGGTTGGTAGCAGCACCATTCATATACCGAGGATTAGAAAATAAATTGGCTGTCCCCCATAATAATCTTACTCCTGACGCTTCTTGTTTTTTTTCTGCGTAAGCAGTAATCTTTTCTAATCGCTTAGTAGACTCTAATAAGCTATCTCCTTCATCTACCAAATCCACATCATGAAAACAATAATAAGGAATACCCATTTTTGTAATAAACTCAAATGCAGCATCCATCTTATCCTTTGCATTTTTAATAGGGTCACTTGATTTGTTCCAAGGAAATATTTTGGTTGGTGCCCCAAAAGGATCGCTACCATCTCCACAGAAGGTATGCCAATATGCTACCGCAAAACGCAAATGGTCCTTCATGGTCTTGCCACCTACTTTTTGATTTTCTTTATACCATTTAAAGGCTAATGGATTATCGGAATCTCGACCTTCGTATTTTATTTTGCCTATATTTTTGAAGTATTCTTTTCTTCCTGTTATTATTGAAATTTTTGATTTTCTTGCCATGTTTATTTTAGTTTTCGTTTTAATTTATCGTGACTATGTATTCACATTTCGCTGAAACCATATTCAAACAAAAAATCGTTTTATTGATAATCAATAAATTATAGGCGTTTTAGTCTGACACTCGGCAACAAGTATGTTTAATGTATCTCTTTAGAGGGAGCAAATTGGTTTTGTTTTTTTGCCAAAAAACAAAACCAATTTGCTCCCTCTAAAAAAACTATAGAAATTTTGTTGTTACTTAATAATTTTGGTGACTTTTGCTGCCTATTAGTTTTTCCAAATCCGATTTCCAAATTTGATAGGCTTGTTCATACTCCTCTCTTTTTTCGGGATGATAAGTCATTACTTCGCCATTACTTCCAATGGCTGCTTTTAGTGTTTTATAAAAACCAGTTTTCAATCCTGCTGCTTTTGCGGCACCAGCTGCCCCTGTAGTTTCCACTACTGTAATTTTGCAACCTACCAAATTGGCGATGGTAGAAGAAAAAATAGAAGATTGAAATAAATTATCATTGCCCACTCGCATGACATCTATCGTAAAGCCCATCTCTTTTAGCAACTGTATACCATAGACAAAAGAAAAAGCGATACCTTCCAATCCTGCCCGATACAAATGTGCTCTCTTATGCCTATTAAATTGCAAGTTATTAATTTGGGCACCTATATTTTGATTAGACAACATTCGCTCTGCTCCATTCCCATAAGGCAATATACGCAAACCTTCTGACCCCACAGGTACGCTGCTAGCCATCTGCTCCATATCTATATAACTAATATTGTCTTTAGCGATTTGTTGATTCATCCAACTATATTGAATACCCGCTCCATTAATACATAATAAGACGCCTATTCTTGGTTGATCTTCTGAGTAGTTGACATGGGCAAAACTATTGACTCTAGATACTTTATCATAGACTGCTTTGTCTATAACGCCATACACTACACCTGATGTGCCACCAGTAGCCGCTATTTCTCCTGGGTCTAAGACATTCAAAGATAATGCATTGTTGGGTTGATCTCCTGCACGGTAGGTAATTGGAATTCCTGTAGGCAAGCCAGTATTTTTTGCTGCTGCTGCTGTTACCGTCCCTTGCATTGAACAAGTAGGCACTACGGTAGGGATAAGTGCTTCTCTGATGCCATAGTAATGCAATAGCTCAGAAGCAATACTTCCTTTTTGAAAATCCCATAAAATTCCTTCGGATAAACCTGAAGGGGTAGTATATATTTTATCCGTCAATTTCATGGCGATATAATCACCCGGTAGCATCATTTTGTGAATCCGTTCATACAGGTCTGGTTCATTATCTTTAACCCATTTTAATTTAGAAGCGGTAAAATTTCCGGGGGAGTTTAGGAAACTATTAAGACAATTGGATTCGCCCAATTCTTGAAAAGCTTGATCTCCTATAGCTACTGCTCGACTATCACACCATATAATGGAAGGACGAAGTACTTGCTGGTTTTTGTCGACCAATACCAATCCATGCATTTGATAGGCGATTCCAACTCCACGAATTAAAGATGGATCAATATTAGTAGTCACCAACAATTTTTTAGTAGCGGAACAAAGATGCTCCCACCAAATTGCTGGCTGCTGCTCTGCCCAACCAGTTTGTTTAGCAATAATATCCATCTCTAATTCTGGAGATTGTATTATACTTATCGTTTCCCCAGAGGTAGCATCTACGAGAGCAGCCTTAATGGAAGAACTTCCTATATCATATCCGATTAAATACACGTATTGAAAATAGAGGGTAAAGAAATTAGTTATAGAACAAAGAAAGGAAATATTTTGGAAAGGAAGGTAAGAATTTTACTTCAATTACACGTCAGTTACTTCTGGTACTACCCCTGCAATACTTCATGCTTAGTAACGATGAAATAATAAGTTGGGCAATCTGGTTCTAATTATTTTTCAGTCTAAGGAATTTAAAAAATTAGTTCCTAGCAGGGCTACGGACTCATTTTTTAAGTTTCTTAGACTGGAAAAGAATAGAAGAAGATGCTCAAGTTATTGTTTTGTCGTTACTTAGGCTTTTTGGTAGTTGTTATTGAAATAGCACTAGTGCGTCTCCGTTTTATTCATGGATAAACTTGGTTTCTTAATCCAATTGAATTTTAGCCCCAAGATCATTGACTCTATAGAAGTGATCATTTTCTATCAATAGCCCCTGAGAAAGGCCAGTGAATTTTACATATGGAAATCCAATATCGGTACGATAGACCATTCCATCATAATCTGAAGAGATTTCTTTTACTACTGTATGGCCAATCACTATATGTTCTGCTTGATAATATTTAAGTATGTTTTTTACTACATTAGGAGTAGCTTTTTTATAAAACTTTTTATATCGTCCAACCAAGCCTCGATACCACAAAGGACCTAATGGGCCCATTAAAAATTTAGTTAAATTTTCATCATTGTCATCACTAAAAAAAGTCGTTGATTTTTTATTTCGAAGAAATGCATTGATTTCCTTAATGGACATATTAGCTTGTCTAAGTTCAATACTTAGACCACCATGCACAAATACAGTAGTACCTATTCGCTCAATTACATTTTTTGATTTCATCCATTTGACCAACTCTCGCTGCCCAGACATTAAATATTCATAAGCTTTAGTTTGATCCTCATAACCAGATAAACGTTTAGCCAAATTCACATATTTATCATCTGCATAATTAGGCATTCCCTTAATGTTCATCACTTCATGATTACCCAATATGAAATGAACCATCCCACCATGTTTCTCCGCCTCTTGCTCTAGTTTATAGATCAACCAAAGGCATTGTGTGACATTAGTTCCTCTGTCTACAAAATCCCCCACTAATACTAAATGACCTTCTCCGTAAGTCCAATTATACTTTTTATCCATTACCTTATTAGCAACTAACAAGCTATAGAAGGCATTAAAATTTCCTTCAATATCAGAGATAGCTAGTAATTTCTTAGGTTGTTTATAAACAGTTTTAGGTGATTTTATTTTATGTCGTAATTGAAAGGAAAAGACATCTCTATCTTCGTTTTCTACTTCACATTTAAACTCCATTGAGGAGTTTTTTTTCGTTTTATAATCATGAAAATGTTCCTCTAAATGGTAGGTAGTATCTTCATTGGCAACTACACGTATTTCTCTTAATTTATTTTTTACTTTAAAAAGATAGGGGCCATCTAATCCTAATAACATCGCTTCTTCATCTACTTTTTTAACAGTAGTCGAATCTGAAGGAGGATCAGTAGCACATAGGCATGGAGTGTTCACCCAGACAAATAGAAAGGTAGCTATAAATATACTTTTAACAGGAAGGTATTTTTTTATGCAAACCATATAATATCGTGAGTTATCAAAAGTAGTTATATAAATTACTTATTTGGGGGTTTTCTTTTTAAGCATAATGAACAAACTAAATATCCATCTTTAATTATAAAGATAATCAAATTAGTAGTAGATTATTTTGTTTTAACAGAATAAAAACAACAAATGTTACAAATGTCCTAAAATAAACTACTCTAGCTATAAAATAACTATAAGTCTCTTTTTTGCTGCGCAACACTTTGCCGCCCACCCGCTTTGCGGTTCACTACGTTAAAAAGATTCCCCGAATCTTTTTTGCTGCGCAACA
>CAYOBX010000030.1:19524-21897 GCA_964402245.1 uncultured Saprospiraceae bacterium
CGTTAAAAAGATTCCCCGAATCTTTTTTGCTGCGCAACACTTGTTCATTCCATTTCTTCATTAAAGTATACTTTATAATACTTCATTCCTCTAGCTTCATCAAATCCTTTTTCCATAAAATGCTTACTAGATTCAGGATTTCGGAAATCTAATTTGATCTGAATATTGGTATCTAGATTAATATAATTCTTAATATTTCGTTTTTCTTTTTGTAAAGCAGATTTAGAAATTAAGAACGTATCTGATAAATCAACACCCATATCTGATTCATAGTTAGCAACATAGGCTTTAAATTCTTCTTTTGATTCTTCTTTTTTAAACAAGCTTTCCTGAAAATCATTGACACTCGCTCGTTCATTGACATCAAAATATTGGATAGATTGATTTAAAAAATCCAACTGTTCTTTTTTACCCTCTTTTTCTTTGACTACGTCATTGGCATAGGCTTGACACATCTCCACATAAGACTTAGTCGTAAAGTTATTATCTCTCACATATTGGACATCCAAAAAGCGATATAACCAATATTCTGCATCATAGCTATTATTATCTACACTTAGTACTTTAGATCCGTCATCTAAGGCAGATTGAAGGATCAAACACCCCTTATCCAATTTTCTGAGTCCAATCCCTAGTTCCTTTTTGATAAATAACTGCTGTGCATCTTGGGTTACTTTTAAAAAATCCTCTTTACTTTCTGCCTTGAATATGCCAATAGCCGAGGTTAATTCATCCCCTAATAAAATATCTTTGAAAAAAACCACAAATAAATCGCCTGTCTTTATATGCGGATGGTCCGATTGTGCGTACAAATGCTCTAAGACCTTTACAGAACTATCATAAAATTGGTCTTGTGGTGCTTCAAATAATTCTTGCGTAATAGATTGCAGCTTATTGGAGCTCCGTTCATCGCTTGGCACAAATTCAAAAGTTTCTGATACCTTAGTAAAGGGTTTCAGAAAATAATGAGTCAAAACATCTGCTAAACCTTCCTCTATTGGAATCGTTTTAGCAGAAACGACCACCCCTTCATCTCTGTTTTTATTGCCAATCTTATGTGCAATGATATGTTGAATGGTTGCTTCAGAGTAGTTAATCATGTAGTTTAGTTCAATTAGTAATTAGCCTTTAACTATTAGCTTCAATCAACACATGAAGCTAATAGCTAAAGGCTAATAGCTGACAGCTAAAAAACAACAAAGATAACCGAGGATTGCAGAAAATAGAAAATAATGAAAGATACTTTTAAAACAATTAAAGAACCTGTCATAGGAGAGTATACAGTAAAAGGGAGTAGGTTTATTACGTACTGCTTTTCTGTGGAATCCGATACAGAGTGGCAAAAATCGCTACAAGAGGTAAAGAAAATACATCCAAAAGCCAGCCACCACTGTTATGCCTATCGTTTAGGAACAGATGATAACAACTATAGAGCCAACGATGATGGAGAACCATCTGGCACAGCAGGTAAGCCTATATTAGGCCAATTGCGCAGCTTTGATGTGACGAATACCATTGTAATTGTAGTGCGCTACTTCGGTGGAACGCTTCTTGGAGCCTCTGGTCTCATTAGTGCCTATAAAAAAGCAGCAGCAGGTGCTCTAGAACAAGCGACCATCATAGAAAAATCGGTAGCTGATTTATATCGCCTTACTTTTGAGTATTCCATCATGACAGAGGTAATGAATACCGTAAAAAGGTTAAAATTGACCATTCTTCAGAAGGAGTTAGGGGTTAAAGGGGTAATGGACATAGCTATACCAAAAAGAGAAACCGCAGTGCTATTACCTAAATTAAGGGCAGGCATCGCCAAAGTACATTTGGAGATGGTAGAAGATATGGAAGAAATAGCTGGCTTAGAGATGGAATTTTTAGGCAGTAAGTAGTTCTACTTTGGCACTCTGACAAGAACAGAGAAGCGAGAGCAGAGAATAGAGATAGATTATGTTTTTATATACCGTCTAAGGCCTTACAAATAAAATTTTCAATTATTTCTCTCTAGCTATTTACTTTGTCCTATAAAAAAAATACATTTGCACTCGCAAATCGTATTGCAACTAATTTAGAATAAAATAGTATCAAAATAGACACTAGCTATTATTCTAAAATAATAACTCGGAGGAGTGGCAGAGCGGTTGAATGCACTAGTCTTGAAAACTAGCATAGTGAAAGCTATCGGGGGTTCGAATCCCTCCTCCTCCGCAACTTAAGCCTTTATAAGTAAATTACTTATAGAGGCTTTTTTAATTAGTATCTAATCAATTGAAATGAAAAGGAAAATTTTGCATTTCGTTTTCATTTAATTGAAGCCTCCATTCGGAATAGGAAATCTAAAATTATCGACATTTCAAAATATCGACCATTTGTTGGTTT
>CAYOBX010000031.1:0-21521 GCA_964402245.1 uncultured Saprospiraceae bacterium
TGACTCCTGACTCCTGACTCCTGACTCCTGACTCCTGACTCCTGACTCCTAAAATAAAAACTATGGCATACGACGAATTGATAGCAGATCGAATGAGACAAGCTTTTAATGAAAAGCAGGTCGCTTATGAAGAAAAGAAAATGTTTGCTGGTCTATGTTTTATGGTGGATGGAAAGATGTGCTGTGGCATTCATTATGATAAGAAAAAAGAAACCGACTTACTAATGGCAAGAATTGGGGAAGTTGCTTCTGAAACAGCTATGAATAGAACGGGTTGCCATCCGATGGATTTTACAGGTCGCCCTATGAGGGGCTATGTCTTTATCACCCCTGATGGTTTTGATTCAGACGAAGATCTTCAATATTGGATTCAGTTATGTATTGATTTTAATCCTTTAGCGAAAGCTAGTCGGAAGAAGAAGAAAGTCAAGTAACACGGAATTCATTCCGTAACTTGTAACACAGGATTTATTCTGTAAGACAAACTATTTTTTGATTACAGAATGAATTCTGTGCTACCCAATCCCCTCCAACGCCTCCACCAATCCTTCCCACTCTTCCATAGCCACCTCCAATGCTTTTTGCGCTTCCTTATATTGCTTCATCACCTTATCCGCATCCGCACTTTCATAAAATCCAGCAACCGCCATATCCGTTTCGATCTTGGCTATTTTTTCTTCCGTTTGTTCGATTTTACGTTCTGCATATTGGACGCTTCTTTGTAATTTCTTTTGTTCTTGTTTTTCCTCTTTAGATAATTCTTTTGGGGCATCGGGAGTCGTGGCTTTTTTAGCAGGTTTGTTTTTTTGCAGCTCCACCTCCCGCATATTATCCATTTTTCTTTTTTCTAAAAAGGCATTAATATCTCCAATATGTTCATAGAGTTTTTTGTCTCTAAATTCTATAGTTCTAGAGCTTAGGTCGGCCAAGAAATCTCTGTCATGAGAAACCACGATTAAGGTGCCGTCATATTTTTGTAGGGCTTGTTTCAATACATCTTTGGAGATAATATCTAAGTGATTCGTCGGCTCATCTAATAAGAGTAAATTGAAAGGTTTTAATAATAAACAAGCCAAAGCCAATCTTGCTCTTTCTCCACCTGATAATACAGATACTTTCTTTTCTACATCTTCTCCACTAAATAAAAATGCGCCTAATATATTTCGAAGTTTGGTTCGCATTTCAGGGGGCGATGCATTTTCCATTACTTGGAGTACAGTCAAGTTAGGCTGTAGTGCCTCCGCTTGATCCTGTGCGTAATAGCCTACTTGTACATTATGTCCGAGTGTGACATCCCCTCCTGTACGAGGTTCGATGCCAACTAATATTTTAGCTAAAGTAGTTTTGCCTTGACCATTTTGTCCCACAAAAGAAACTCGATCTCCCCTATCTAATTTCAAAGCAATATCATCTAGTACATCTAACTGCCCATAGCTTTTCTTTACTCCTTTTGCATCCACTACAATCTGACCAGAACGAGGGGCTGGTTGAAAATTGATATTCATGGCTGCTGTATCCTCACTATCCACTTCAATTCGCTCCATTTTATTCAACTGCTTTTGCATAGATTGCGCCAGCTTTGTCTTAGTGGCTTTCGCCATAAAACGAGTGATCGTCCGTTCTTTTTGAGCGATTACTTTTTGTTGATTTTGGAAAGAAGATTGTTGGATTTCTCGGCGTTCTTGCCGCAGCTGCATAAACTTAGAATAAGCTGCTTTATAGTCGAATAATTTACCTAATTCTACTTCAACTGTTCTATTCGTAACATTATTTAAAAATTGTTTATCGTGCGAAATAACGATGACTGCCCCAGGGTAGGTTTTTAAAAATTGCTCTAGCCAAATAATCGACTCAATATCTAAATGATTCGTTGGCTCATCCAGTAATAAATAGTCTGGCTTTTGTAATAACAATTTTGTCAACTCAATTCGCATTTGCCAGCCTCCACTAAATTCGTCGGTCAAGCGATGCATATCTCCATCTTTAAATCCTAAGCCTTTCAAAACACGTTCTGCATCTGCTTGCATCGTAGCACCTCCCATCAATTGAAAGCGATCATTGATATCAGAAAACTCTTCTAATAACTTACTATAGGATTCACTCTCATAATCTGTACGAGTCGTAAACAAGTCATTGATTTCTGCGATTCGATCTTCTAGTTGTCTGATTGCTTTAAAAGCGGTTAATGCTTCCTCGATAATGGTCTTTCCTTTTGGCAAGAACATCTCTTGATGCAGAAAACCCATTGTTCCTTCATTCGGAATGGCAATGGTTCCTTCATCAGGCGTAATTTCTCTAGCTATAATTTTTAATAAGGTAGATTTTCCTGCTCCGTTTCGACCTACCAAGCCTACTCGATCACTTATTTGAACGACTAGATTGATTTTATCTAGTAAGATTCGATCTCCGTATTTGACAAATATATTGGTTGCTGATATCATTAATTTTCTATTCTTGTAGCACGGAATTTATTCCGTTCTACTATCGAGCGCAGCGCAGATAGTCTTATTGCTAAAATCTTTGTTGCGTTGATTTTTTTTGTACGGAATGAATTCCGTGGTACTTTATACGGAATGAATTCCGTGTTACGGACGCAAAAGTACTTGTTGATACGGTAAGAAACTAGAAGAAGTTAAGAGCTTATCTAAATTTATATTTTTTGAAAAGAATTATATACCAAAGTAGCTGCCACCAAATCTTCTAAGGCATGTCCAACAGACTTAAATAAGGTAAGTGCTTCTTCTGTTGTTCGACCTACAACCCGATTGGCACACAAATCAAATAAATCTCCCTGAATGTCTGCTTGTTGAAGAACTCCATTTTGCAAAGGAATTACTATATCTCCACTCTCTTTAGTCGCCCCTTCCAAAACATCTACGTATACAGAAGCTTTTTTAATAGCTAAATCATCTGCTTCTCGCATCGCAGGCGTAAAAGAGCCAACCAAATCGAGATGTTGTCCAGGTTGTAGCCATTTTCCTTTTACCAAAGGATGATGACTAAGCGTTGCACAAGAAATGATGTCTACTTTTTTAATGGTAGCATCTATATTTTTTATAGGCTGGATATTTAAATTAGATAGAGAAATATTCTCTACCAAATTTTTAGCTTTTTCAAAATTTCGACCCCATACATATACCTCTTTGATGGGACGGACAGATGCATGGGCTGCTATCAAAGCAGGGGCCATATTTCCAGTTCCAATCATTAATAAACTAGCGCTGTCTTTTCTGGATAAAAACTGAGCAGCCAATGCCGATGCAGCTGCGGTCCGAATAGTCGTCAAAGTCTTGGCTTCCATCTGTGCTAATGGTGCACCTGTTGCTGCATCAAACAATAAATACATCCCTTGAACAGAAGGTAAATTCAATCGCCCATTTTCTGGAGAGACCGTGACTACCTTTACACCTAAGTAAGTCCCACTTTTCCAAGCAGGCATCAGCAACAAAGTAGAATCTGCTGCTGGCTTATTTTCATAGTTATGATGGTGTCTTAGCGGAACGGTATAAGGCTCTTGAAAACCTTTTCTTAAGGCAGGAATTAATTTTTCGTAGGTTAGTATTTTCGCTATTTGTTCTTTAGTAAAATTGGTTGGATTCATTTTGTATTTTTGGTACACAGAATTTGCTAACGAAATTTAGAAATACTCTAAGAACACAGAGGCACAGAGCGCACAGAGAAATATTTCACTCCGTGTCCTCCGTGCCTCTGTGTTCATTTTTCTTAGCTTTCGCTAGAAAGGCTAACTAGTCTGTCTCCTATACTCAAGAAGCCATCACCCCTCCCTTCACAACAACAATCTTTTTCAATTTTTCTATTAAAAAATCTATCTCCTCTTTCGTATTATAGTGAGAAAAAGAAAAACGTATCGTCTTTCGATCTGCTGCTGCATTCACTGCCATTAGCACATGCGATCCTTTTTCTGCACCAGAACTACAGGCACTCCCCCCTGATGCACTAACGCCATGAATATCCAAATTCATCAGCATCAAATCTCCCTTTGGACATGGTGGGAAAGATACACTTAAAACAGTGTATAGATATCGCCCGTCATGGTCGCCATTAAATTGTATATCTTCAAATGTAGCTAATAATTGGTCTTTCAAATAAGTACGAATAGTGGCTATATGTGCATGTCGATCTTCCATTTCTCCCACCGCTAATTCCAATGCCTTTGCCATACCCACAATACCATAAATATTCTCCGTGCCACCTCTCATATTACGTTCTTGAGAACCTCCATCCAAATAAGGTTGTATCGGCGTATCTCCATTAATATAAATAAAGCCAACCCCCTTTGGCCCATGAAATTTATGCGCCCCACCTGTCAAAAAATTGATCTTCGTTTGTTCCACATCTATTGGAAAATGGCCCATCGTTTGCACCGTATCAGAATGAAACAAGGCATCATAGGTTTGACACAATTGACTTACCCGTTCCATATCCATGACGGTTCCAATTTCATTATTAGCATGCATCAAGGTAACCATTGTCTTCCTATCAGACTGCTGCAATAAACTTTCTAACTCTTCATAATCTAGTCTACCTTTACTGTCAATGGACACATAGTCTATATGTACTCCATTTCTTTTTTCTATATTTTCTAGCGTATGCAACACGCAATGGTGCTCCATTCGACTCGTTATAAATCGCTTTACGCCCAAATCTCTTACGGCACATTTCAATGCCATATTGCTAGACTCTGTTCCTCCTGATGTAAAGAAAATTTCTCCGATAGAAGCATTAATGCAATTAGCTATAGTCTTTCTCGCCTTTTCAATTAAAGAACGAGCAGTCCTTCCATCTCGATGAATAGACGATGGATTCCCATGCGTTTCTTGCATTACTTGTGTAATAATTTCTACTACTTCTGGGGCAATGGGGGTGGTTGCTGCGTTGTCTAAATATACTCTCATAATTTTTTTTCTTAGAGGTCAGAATACTGTGCCATCAGACCGTTTCTACGGAACTACCAGAAGTCAGACTCCTGACGTTGACCGTGACTATTTCATGCTTAGAGTATATCTACATCAGGGCGAACGAAAAGCCTAAATCATAATATATAACTCCTTGAAAAAACGAAATTCGATCTCTGTTACTCAAACATAAGTAATTGATTTTCAATACTATTTTTTCTTAGCCTGACGGCTATGGTTTGTAACTTCAACCCAATATTCTAAAAATTTGAAGCTTTTATCAGGCGGTTACATCTTATAAAAATGAGTTTTCGGTCGCCTTGTTTTTAGACATACTCTTAAATACTCTAAACAAATGTATGAAGAATCCTTCATTTATTATTGTACAGAATTGCATATTTATTAATTCGTTTTCTCAAACCATTTTTCCACCACTTCTTCTGTTTTTTTATTGGTAGGCGCAAAACCAGTATTATATGGTCCTCTATAGTCTAAATAACTTGGCCATTTCCACCAGAAAATACCTTTATACCAATCCTTATTACGCAGCCCTTCAAATACAACTTCATACGCTAAGGCTTGACTTTCTTCATTGAAACTACGGCCTTTGTCGTCCTCATGAGGATTTTTCCAAGTACCGTCTACACTTCGAAAGCCTATTTCAGTAAACACTAATGGTTTATTAAATTTATTCGTGACTTTTTCTATTTTTCGAACCACATTCTCAAATCCATTTTTTAGATCTCGCTTAGTGGGTTGCTCTTGTTTACTAAGTGGATAGTAGCAATTTAAGCCAATAAAATCTAGCGCATCCCAAAATTTTAGTTGTTCAAATTCTGTCCCCCAATTAGCAGCATAGGTTAGCGGGCCACTATAAATACCTCTTATTTGTTTTATCAATTCTCTCCATTCTTTTTCTTTTGCTAAAGTAGCTTTGGCAAATTCGACTCCAATACAAAAACTATCAAATCCATTAATTTCTGCTAATAAAGCGTAGTGCCTCATCCAACGATAATACGAATCAAAGAAAGCCGCCCAATCTTCTTCAGAAGACATTTGTATATCTCCTGGCCAACTGCCCCTCAGCCATATTTGTGGTTTTAGCATGGTATGCATCCCTAATTGTTGCGCTTCAAAATGAGCGAATAAAACGGATTCGTCATTCTCTCCTCCATCTCGATGATCTACTAATAGGTGTCTAGGTTTTTTCGGATCTCGCATAAAAGAGTAAGGAACAATACTTGCCGCATTTGAACCTATGGTTGATAATTTTTCCAAACTTTCTTTGGCTAACTGAGATCCATATCCATTGTAAATTCGATAGCCTTCATGTGCAAAATTGAAACCTTTCAGAAGAGTATTCGATAGCGTTTTATCTTCCGCATCTATTGTGAAATCAGTATATCGTTTCTTTAAAAAATCCGTCCATTCTATTTGTAAAGAAACTAATTCCTCCACCTTCCACGTTCCATATTTTTTTAAAAAAGCATCCTGCCCAAAGTGTGCTATTAAAAAATCAACAAATACGCCTGACATTGCGCCCATTACTAATGGAGATTCTTTCTGATAGATATCTTCATTTAATAATTCTTCTAATGGTGGTAAATTATTGGACTGATATAATTGACCACACCAATATCTATATCCTCGTTTTTGCCATTCTTTTGTAAAATGCTTAGACAATCCATCCTCTAAAGCAGTAATAGTCGGTTTGGGTAGTAGCTGTCTAGTTAATATTTTAGACTCTACAGATAATTGACTTCCTTGAAAATGTTGATTTTCAACTACACTCACACTATTCTTTTCCTTATCTAACGAAGCCGTTTTAATCGTCTTTTTTCGCAATGCCTTTTGTTCGATAGAGGAATAGATATGATAGTTGATAGGTACTATCTTTTGGGTATTTCCAGTAAATTCTTGAAATGCTTGCAAGCTATTTTCACACATAGTAGAAATTTTTTCTATATGTGTTTTATTCAAGACAGAATTATAAGTAATAAAGCGGAAATGCGGCGTTTGCAAAACCGTGTCAACAACATCTTTACTAGTATCTATTTTCAAGGGTGCAGGTCTTTTCCAAGTATTAGATACAGGTGCCTTAGTAACTGTTTTATTAGAAGTTAAGGCTCCTGAATGACAATGAGCTAAGGAAATAAATACTATTAAAAAAATAGGTTTTTTCAGAAATAAGTTCAAAACAGTCATATTTTTGGAGTGATATTTGAACTAAAATACGTAATCATTTGCTTCTTTTAAAAAAATCCCATTATTTTGGATTTATTATTTAATAAATAGCATTAAAATGTATACTAAAGTACTTACAAATTGGTGGCAATTTAAATTACTCAAATCATAGAGTGATTCAAGTTCCCTTTGTATTTACCATAGTAAAAAGCGGCTTGTCGAATATCACTCGACAAGCCGCTTTTTTATTGTAACACGGAATTCATTCCGTAATATAGTAACACGGAATTTATTCCGTACAATTACACACAACTATCTGCGCTGCGCTCGATAGTTGTTGTACGGAATGAATTCCGTGCTACAAAGAAACCAGTAACATGACCTCTACAGAAAGAAAAATTCACCTTTTAACAGTAGTAAAAAAAAGACTAGCAGATACGCTTACCCCCGTAACGCTCTATCTTCGACTAAGAGATCATTTTGAACAAGCGATTCTATTAGAAAGTAATGACTTTGGTAGTGCGGAAAGTTGCTTTTCTTACTTAGCAGTAGATCCTATCGCTACTTTTAAAGTACAAAATGGCATCGTATCTAAAACCTATCCAGATGGAGAAACAGAGAAAGATCCTTTGGTAGATTTTACTAGTGTGCCCACCCTATTTCAAAACTTCATTGATCAGTTTGATCCTGGCGAAGTACAAGAGGCCGCAGTTAGTAATGGATTCTTTGGACACACTTCTTTTGATGGGGTTCAATATTTTGACACGCTAAAATTCGATCCATCCAAACGCCGATTTGATACGCCTGATATTAATTACTCGTTGTATCGTTTTGTATTAGCCTTTAACCACTATAAGGATGAGTTGTATATTTTGGAGAATATTCCAGATGGGATTAGCCAAATTAATACTATCGAAAAACTAATCGACCGACCTGTCATTAGTGATATGCAATTCAAGTTAAAAGGATCAGAAAAAAGTAATATTACAGATGAGGAATTTAGAGAGTTGGTAAGAAAAGGAAAACATCATTGTAAAGTTGGAGATGTCTTCCAGATTGTTTTATCTCGTCAATTTGAACATGATTTCAAAGGAGATGATTTCCAAGTTTATCGAGTCTTACGATCTATTAATCCTTCTCCGTTCTTATATTATTTCAATTGTGGCGATTATAAAATATTTGGCTCTTCACCAGAAGCACAAATGTTGATTAATGACGGTGTTGCCACGGTTAATCCAATCGCAGGTACTTATAAAAGAACAGGCGATCCAGCAGAAGATGCAGCAGGTGCGGATGCACTGAGCAAAGATCCAAAAGAAAATGCAGAACATATTATGTTGGTCGATCTAGCAAGAAATGATTTGGGTCGGCACGCTACGAATGTAGAAGTAAAAATCTTAAAAGAAATTCACTACTATAGTCATGTGATCCATATTGTGTCTAGAGTAGATGGTACCTTAGAAGAAGGTACTAATCCTATTCAAATATTCGGAGATACTTTTCCTGCTGGCACGCTCTCAGGTGCTCCTAAATACAAAGCCTTACAATTGATTGATGAATACGAAAATCAAAACCGTAGCTTCTATGGTGGTGGACTGGGCTTGATTGATTTTAATGGCGATATGCTACAAGCGATTGTTATCCGTTCTTTTATGAGTAAGGATAACACACTATACTATCAAGCTGGAGCTGGAATTGTAATTGATAGTGTTCCTGAAAGCGAATTGCAAGAAGTTAATAATAAATTAGGGGCTTTGAAGAAAGCTATTTTAGAAGCGGAGAGAATATAATTTTTGTTTTGAACGCAGAGATGCGGAGATGCAGAGTCATACGTTACTCTGCATCTCCGCACCTCTGCGTTCAATAAAATCATAAAAAGAAATGAAAATATTAGTCTTAGATAATTACGACTCTTTTACCTATAATTTAGTACAGTACATTCAAGAAATAGTAGGATATAAAGTAGATGTTTTTAGAAATGATGAAATTTCTTTAGAAGAAGTTGACCAATATGATAAAATCATCTTATCTCCTGGTCCTGGCTTACCAAAAGATGCAGGAATTATGCCTGAACTGATTAAAAGATATGCACCTACTAAACACATTTTTGGGGTTTGCTTAGGGCATCAAGCGATTGGCGAGGCTTTTGGTGGAACTTTGCACAATATTGAAAAAGTATATCATGGGGTAGCTACTCCTATAAAAATAATAGATGGTAATTCCTTAATCTTTAGAGGCTTGCCCGCCGAAATTGAGGCTGGACGCTATCATTCTTGGGTAGTAGAAAAACATAATATTCCCGATTGTTTTCAAATAACCGCCCTAGATGAACAAGGAGTCATTATGGCGATGCGCCACCGAACTCATAATGTCCGTGGCGTACAGTTCCATCCAGAATCTATTATGACACCTACAGGAAAAACAATGCTTCGAAATTTCATGTTTCAAGAAGAAAGAGTACAAGAATTGTTAGCTCAATCTAATTGACTTTATTATCAATAATGCCTATCTTAGGAAGATAAAATAGTATTTCCTCCTAAATGCCCGTCCTTTGTTATACAAAATTCACTGAAAGACACGTTCTTATGTGAGATATATAACATTTAGGAAGGGCTTTTTTATTTAAAGGCATTTAGTTCTACTTTGGGACTTTAGTAACGACAAAACAATAACTCCACCATTTGGACGGCATCTTTTGCTCTTATTTTCCTTTAAAAAATGAATCCGTAGCCCTGCTATGCATTCATTTTTTAAAGAAAACTATGACCAAAATAAGCTCGTCGAAATGACGAATTTATTACTTCGTCGTTACTAAAGTACCAAAGTAGAATTACCTTTCCATACAAACGGCAACCAACGAATATTTTCTAATAGCTAAACCAACGTATGCAATTATTAAATTTTCCTATATACCGAATGCTCTTGATAGGGTTACTGCTATGTGGCAGTGGGATGGGAAATATATTGGTCGCACAAACAAACAAGAATTTAGTTCCGAATCCAAGTTTTGAACGTTTTTCAAGAGTTCCTATTGGATGGTTTTATAAAGGGAAAAACTTCTCGGATGTAATGAAGTATTGGAATGCTCCTACGGGTGCTTCCCCTGATATTTTTGGCCCAAAAGTAATTGTTCCTAAACACTGGAAAGAAAAAGGCTTCGGAAAACAGGTGGCCAGAACAGGATCTACCTTAGTGGGTATTACCTCTTATGGCTGTGAAGAAGGCAAACCGCATTGTCGAGAGTATGTACAGATTCAATTAAAAGAATCTCTGGTTATTGGACAAAAATATCATTTTGAATTTTGGGTAAGTAGTCTACCCAAATCTCTCCATATAAATCGCTTAGGTGCTTATTTCTCGACAGAAGAAATTCAATTAATTGATGATTCTTCCATAGAGGTGCAACCACAAGTAGAAGCGCAAAAAATCCTTACTACTAGAAATGGTCGCTGGACAAGAGTCCATGCCACCTTCACCGCTATGGAAGAAGCTTCTTATCTAATCATTGGCAATTTCTATCCAGATAAAGAAACGAAAGTGCTAAAGCCTAGAAGTGATGCCTTGAGTTATGCTTATTATTATATAGATGATGTATTGCTAAGAAAAGAGCAACCTATTTTGGAAGTACCTATTAAACCTGATGATTTATCAAAAACGTCTATTGAAGTTGGTCGGATTGTTACTTTAAAAAATATCTTCTTCGAAACAGATAAATACGAATTGCTCCCGCGTTCTTTTGTGGAACTCAATAAGTTATTAGCTTTAATGAGAACGAATACCAATATGGTTATTGAAATTAGGGGGCATACAGATATTGTTGGGAATAGTGATTATAACCAATATTTATCAAGAAAACGTTCTAAATCTGTTGTCCATTTTTTAATAGAACATGGTGTCGAAGCTTATCGTTTACAATATAAAGGATTTGGAAGTGAACAACCTATTGCTACTAATGATACGAAAGAAGGCCGCCAGTTGAATCGGCGCGTGGAGTTTAAGATTCTTAGTAATACGGGTGGAATGAATTGATTATTTTAGCTATCACTAAGTAACGACAAAACAATAATTACTTTACAAGGGTAACTTCTGGAACTCAGCAAACAGTAGATTCTAATAGTTTTTTTAGAGGGGGCAATTTTGTAATGCTTTTTTCAAAAAAAGCATTACAAAATTGCCCCCTCTAAAGTAATATAGTAATTTATCAATGACCAACAAGCATCAAAAACACGCCAAACTAACTCGCCCTAACTACGGTCAATTTGCTCGAAACGAATGGGCTATTATTGGTACCCCTTGCGGTAATATCCAACAGCTTGCTTATCAATTAATTGATCTATTATCCAAAGAATATAAAGTCAGCTATGTAGATGCAGATCACAAAAATGCAGATAGCGAAGATGTAGAGGAGACTAAAACCGCAATGGCATTTGGGGCGCACCTTGAATACACAGACAAAATCACACATCATCGTTTCGATACAAAAACTACCCTAAATAACTTTCAATTTCGTCAATATTTTAATGAGCAAGATGTTGTGTTAGTTAACGGAAATCATTTTAAAGCAAAAAAACAGATCGTTGTCATAGATCCGAAGAAAGAAAAATCATTACAAAAAAAATTGGATCGATTGACGGATGTACGATTAATTCTAATGACAGAAGAAGCTATGTCTATCCCTACTTATCTAGAAGAACAACTAGAAGATATAGATAAGATCCCAACTTTTTCTTTAAATGATCTACCTTCTATTCTTAAAATAATTCAGGATGATTTAAAGGAGCAAACGCCGATTCTTAACGGTTTAGTTTTAGCGGGTGGCAAAAGTCAAAGAATGGGACAAGACAAAGGATTAATAAGTTATCATGGACAGCCACAAAGAGAATATGTTGCAGACTTATTAGCTTCATTTTGTAAAGAAACTTTTATTTCTTTCCGTCAAGGTCAGGCAAAAAACAGCATCTTAAAATATCCAATAATAGAAGATCGTTTTCAAGGCTTAGGGCCTTTTGGTGCCATTGCCTCTGCCTTTCTTCATCAACCCAATCATGCATGGTTAGTGGTGGCTTGTGATTTGCCTTTATTAGATGAATTCACTTTAAAATATTTAGTAGATAATCGACAAGCTTCCAATATTGCAACGGCTTATAATAGTCCTGTCAATGAATTTCCTGAACCACTAATTGCCATTTGGGAACCTAAAAGTTATCCCGTATTATTGCAATTTTTAGCGCAGGGATATTCCTGTCCTAGAAAAGTGCTAATTAATTCGGACGTGCATTTGTTAGATGCTCCTGAAGGGCATAAACTAATGAATGTTAATCATCCAGAGGAATTGGAGAAAGTCAAAAAAGAGTTGGAGAATAAAACAATTTAATTAAATGCAAAGATGGGGAAATTCTGAATGATGAATGATGTATACTGCTAGCGAAAAGGTGTTAAACTCAAAAGAGGCTGCGATGGTCGAAGTTTGTAACTTCGACCCAATATTTTTAACGCTTTTAGCGAATACATTTTTATAAGAAAACATCAATGCCGTATGATAATCGTATGGCATCGAAGTTACAAACTTCGACGATCTGCCACAATCATGGGGCCGCCTAAAATTAGCGTTTATTTGTTTCCCGTTACTAAGTCCAGTCTTGGACCAGTATAAATAAAAGTATAGTCTCTGCATCTCCCCACCTCTGCGTTCAATCATATAAAACACAATAGTGAAAAACATAGCCATCTTCGCTTCTGGTACGGGAAGCAATGCCACCAAAATAGTAACTCACCTAAAAAACTACCCTTCTATTAAAGTAGCTTTAATTGTTTCTAATAAATCTACAGCTCCTGTATTACAAATGGCAGCTAACAATAACATTCCTACCCTACTGCTTAATAGACAAGAATTTTATAACACCAATAACTTGTTAAAAGATTTTGAAACGTATAAAATTGACTTCATCGCTTTAGCTGGTTTTCTTTGGCTCATCCCTCCTTATTTAGTCCAAGCCTTTGAGAATAAAATAGTCAATATCCATCCTGCGCTCTTGCCAAAATATGGTGGCAAAGGGATGTATGGCATGCATGTACATAAGGCAGTACACGCCAATAAAGAAAAAGAATCTGGTATCACGATCCACTTCGTCAATGAGCATTATGATGAAGGCAATAGCATTTTTCAAGCCTCCTGCCCTATCGACCCTCAAGATGATCCTTCCACTATCCAACAAAAGGTTTTGGTCTTAGAACATCAATATTTTCCAATCATCATTGAATCGTTATTATTCAGTAATTAAGCAACGGCAAAAATTTAACCACTAATTCACAAATTCTTAATGCGAGCTAGGCAAAAATTAGTGAATTCGTGGTTTTCATTTATCTTATATTCTACACGTTTATTTTACAATAAAAACCAATAATTATTGTTAATGCAATCTGATAACTAAGTCATTACTAGTCTTTTGGTTTGATATTTGTAACGAATAAGATTAATATATAATGTGTTCTTATAGAGTAGGTAAATCAATCATAATAAAAAGTATGTTACGAATAATCCCCCTTCTTTTCGCTACCCTTTTTACTTGCGTCAGCTATGGTCAAAATGAACTAAGTTGGAAAAAGCAACGCAAATTAGCAGAACAACAATATGCCGCTGGTAATTATACAGAGGCCGCTTTAAATTTTGAAAAAGCTTGGAAAAAACATTCTCAAAGCAAAGAGTTGATTTTTAAAGCTGGAGAGTGTTATACCCTCTTAAAGGATTTTAAAAATGCTGCACAAGCTTATAAGCAAATAAAAACAGATACCGAAGAATTTGAATTAGTTGGTTTAAAATATGCTCGTGCACTAAAGCAAGATGGGCAATATGAAATCGCTAAAAAAGAACTAAGTACTTTTATAGGTGCTTACCAAGGAGATGACAAAGCTTTATTAAGTCAAATAGTGAATACAGAAATACAAGGTTGTGATTTAGCATTGAAGCTAGCTACTTCAAATAAGGAATCGACTATTGAAGTTCGACACTTAGGAGAAAATGTTAATTCTTTAAAAACGGAATTTGCGCCTATCCCTTTCGCAGAGGATTTACTTTATTATTCTTCCACCATAGATGCTGACAAAGCATATCTCTTTCGATCTCAAAAGAAAAAAGGTATATGGACTAAAGCAGTTGCAGCAGAAGGCTTACCTAATTTGCCGAACAAACATTTAGCAAATGGTTCTTTTGCACCAGATGCAAAAAGTTTTTACTTCACACTTTGTGATGCTTCCTCTAAATTGGTTTCAACTTGCGAAATTCATGTAACTAAAAGAGTTGGTTCAACTTGGTCTGCCCCTACTCGTTTACGAGATTATATTAATGAAACGGGTTCTACTACTACGCAACCTTGGGTAGTGCATCAGAATGGTAAAGAAATACTATATTTTGCCTCTAATAGAAAAGGAGGAAAAGGGGGAATGGATATTTGGTACACCTCTAGAGATTTAAATAGTGGAGATATTGATTTTACCTATCCTATCAATTTAGGCAAACGGGTCAATTCTATAGGCGATGAACTCACTCCTTTTTATGATGATACAAAAGGCAATTTATATTTCAGTTCCAATGGACACGCCGGCCTTGGAGGTTGGGATATATTCAAAGTGAGTGGCTTAGAGAAAAAGTGGGAGGAACCTGAGAATTTAGGCTTACCCATTAACTCTAGCGCAGATGATTTTTATTATGTCCTTAAACCTTCTCGAACAGGCGGTTTTTTAGTTTCCAATAGAACCTCCGGCGCAGAAAAAGTATCTACCCAACACGAAGATATTTTTGAATTTGGCACCAAACGCAAACAGCAACAATTTTATGTCAAAGGACAGATCATGGAAAAAGAAAGTACTGCAGATATTAACAATGCTATTATTGCTTTGTATGAAATTACTGGACAGAAAGAACGCTTATTGCAAACTAAAAAATCATCTACTAACAACTATCAATTTCCTATTCTATCAAATAGAAACTATAGATTAGTCATAGAGAAAAAAGGATACTTAAAAAATACTTTTGATTTCAGTACTTTCCAAGGAAACCGATCCGCTACCCATGATTTTTATCTAAGCAAGCATATACCAACGCCCAGTGCTCCTATTGCACAAAATAAACCAGTACCTCAAAATCAAACTTATACAAGATCGAGCACTCCTTCGTCGACTTATACCGCTTCTAATAATTCAAGCCTAATTGTTGTAAATAAACCTCCAACTATTCCTCCATCAAAATCAAGGGTAGGCATTAGCAATCCTTATTTACAGGGTACTTATTACAAAGTGCAATTAATCGCAGTGAATTATCACAATGAAAATCATCCTCGGTATAGACATGTCAAAAATATTGCTCGAATGGAAACAGAAGCTGTTCCTGAAAAAAAGGTATCTCGCGTTCTATTAGCTAACTTCCCTTCTAAGCAAGAAGCAAAAGCTATACTGGAACAAGCCAAACAATATGGATTCCCAGATGCCTTTTTAGTTAAGTATCGAGATGGGCAACGGATTGGGACTGTTTGGAGGTAATAGGTAATAGGTAAAAAAACTAAGGCTTGTTTAAAACCTGCCTAAATGCCAAATAAAATTTATTCGTTAATAAAATCCTATCTTAGCCGTAATTTTAATTTAAAAACTAAGGCTAATTTGGAAAGAATTATAGGTAGCTATACTGGAAGCAATAAAGGACCTCTTCTTATTTGTTTTGGCAGTATACATGGAAATGAGCCCGCAGGTGTCCGAGCAATAGCAGAATTATTTGAAAGATTAGATAAGGAACCACTTCGCAATCCTGACTTTCAATTTAAAGGTCGATTGTTAGGCATTCGAGGAAACTTGCGGGCTATTCAGGCAGGAAAAAGATATTTACAGAAGGATTTAAATCGACAATGGACTAAAGAAAATATTAATCGAATCATCGCTACCTCTCCTTCTTTATTGGAAGCAGAAGATTTAGAAATTAAAGAAATCCTTTCTTTAATCCAATCCGAAATCAACAGCTATCAACCTTCAAAAATAGTCGTCTTAGATCTTCACACTACTACCGCACATGGTGGGATTTTCACAGTAGTAACAGATATTCTTGAAAGCATACAGATCGGCATCGAACTACATGCGCCTGTTATTAAGGGCTTATTAAAAGGCATTAATGGAACCATTCTCCACTATTTTAATAATACTAATTTTCAAATTCCTACCGTTGCCATTTGTTTTGAATCAGGACAGCATCAGGATTCACTATCCACCACTCGCGCAGTCTCTGCCCTTATTAATTGCTTGAGAACAATTGGCTGTGTCGATCCTTCTCATATAGAAACTAAACATGATGAAATTTTACAAGAGTATTCCAATGGATTACCAAAACTGACTCAATTAATAAAAATTCATAAAATTCGACCTAGTGACCAATTTAGCATGCGACCTGGTTATAAAAATTTCCAATGGATAGAAAAAGGCTCGGCTATAGCAGATGATAAAAATGGACCGATTGTAATTGAGGAAGATTGTTTTTTATTGATGCCTTTATATCAGCAACAAGGAGATGATGGGTTCTTTTTGATTCGGGAGGTATAGGGGTAAGTTATTAATGATGAATGATGAATTCTTTAGCGTTGACTAAGATGTATCTAGATTTTGTTTACAAATAACAAAATCGAGTTCGACCTCTATTTTATTCTTCATATCTACTCCTATGATTTCTCATTCATCATTCATCATTCATCATTTCTCATTTTGCTTAAGATCGGGTTTGGCCATTCCCTCGCACAATCCATTTATAGCTCGTCAGCTCCTCTAAGGCCATCGGTCCACGAGCATGTAATTTTTGGGTACTAATACCTATTTCTGCTCCCATTCCAAATTGCCCTCCATCCGTAAAGGCGGTAGAAGAATTAGCGTAGACTACTGCGGCATCTACATTTTTTAAAAAATAATCACAAGTAGCTGCATCTTCTGCAACAATCGCTTCACTGTGTTTGGAACTATATGTTGCTATATGATCTATCGCTTCATCAAGACTATTGACCGTTTTGATCGACATTTTCATAGAAAGAAATTCTGTTCCAAAACTGTCAGAAGTTGCAGGCAACAATAAATCTTTTTGATAATGGTCTTTTAAATGGTCAAAAGCCTGCGCATCTGCATAAACAAGGCATTGGTGATTGGTATCCAAACCAGCCATTATAAACGGCAAATCTGTTAAACGACTTTTATGAATCACTAAGCAATCTAATGCATTACATACACTTACCCTTCTTGATTTAGCGTTCTGAATAATCGCTTTCCCTTTTTCTATATCTGCGCTTTCCGCTATATAGGTATGTACAATACCAGCGCCTGTCTCTATAACTGGTACTTTGGAATGTTCTCTTACAAAATTAATAAGCCCTTGACTACCTCTAGGGATAATGGTGTCAACATAGTCTACCGCTTCCAATATTGGCTGCAATGCTTCTCGTTCACTTGGTGCTAAATAGACTACATCTGATAAATCATACTTTGCTAATACTTCATGAATAATCTTAATGATAGCTATATTTGAAAAATGGGCATCTCGACTTCCTTTCAAGACAGATGCATTCCCTGATTTAAAACAAAGGGCAAATACATCAAACGTTACATTGGGGCGAGATTCAAACACAATTCCTATAACTCCCAAAGGAACAGAGGTTTTGGTCATCGACAATCCATTAGGGACTTTCCTTTGATCTAGCACTTTATTTAAAGGGGAAGGCAAATCTGCTACTTTACGAATATCTTTTGCGATACTCCTTAAACGATCTTTATTCAATAAAAGCCGATCGTATTTAGGATTCTCAGGGTCCATACGGTCTAAATCCTTCTGGTTTTCCTTTAAAATAAAAGGGATACTTTGTAAACTTAGGTCCGCTACTTCATTTAAAATAGTATGAATATCTTTGTCTGATAATCTAACTAATTTACGACTTGCTTTATTAACTTGCTTTAATTGAGCAAGAATGTCTACTTTTTCTGCTATCATTAGGATTATATTAAAAAAAACGTAGCTTAGACATTTCTGTCTGAGCAGATGTTATTTGTATACTCTACCATAAAAATAAGTAGTATTAACAAGAAGGGAAAAGAATTCGTTCCTGCTTTTAAAAATAAAACCAATTATGCAATCATCAAATTTTATACCGTACAAAGGAATTACTTATCCAGAAGATGTTTCTCTTCAAAGAAGTAAAGAATTCTATGAATATATGGATCGTCGTAGAACGGTTCGAACTTTTTCTGATCGCCCTGTTTCCAAAGAAATAATTGACCATCTAGTCATGACTGCCTCTACTGCCCCATCAGGCGCACACAAGCAACCTTGGACTTTTTGTGCGGTATCCAGTATGGAAATAAAATCGGCTATCCGAAAAGCTGCCGAAAAAGAAGAGTATGATAGCTATAATGGTAGAATGTCTGAAGAATGGCTGGAAGCTTTAAAGCCTTTTGGTACAGATTGGAACAAGCCATTTTTAGAAATTGCGCCTTGGCTAATTATTGTTTTTAAGAAATCCTATGATTTGGAGGATGGCGTGAAAAGTAAGAACTATTATGTGAATGAATCGGTAGGCATCGCTATTGGTTTTTTACTAGCAGCTATTCACAATGCAGGTTTGGTTTCTCTTACCCATACACCAAGTCCTATGAATTTTTTACAAAAGATTTTAAATCGACCTGAAAATGAAAGAGCTTATTTATTAATTCCGGTGGGTTATCCTGAGGTGGATACGCAGGTGCCAGCTATTGATCGGAAAGAAAAGGAGGATGTGTTGAAATATTATTAGAATAGTATTGAACGCAGAGATGCAAAGGTGCAGAGAACATATATAACTCTGCATCTCTCCACCTCTGCGTTCAATACACTAATTTTAGTTTACATACAGATTAAATTCTACCCGTCGATTCTTTCTTCTTCCCTCTGCCGTTTTATTGGTCGCAATAGGTTGAGTCACCCCATAGCCTATATAGCTAATTCGATTACTCGGCACGCCTCTAGATAAAATGTAATCATAACAAGCCTTCGCTCTTCTTTCAGAGAGTACTTGATTATGACGAGTACCGCCAATAATATCCGTATGTCCTGCGATACTTACCTTATATCCAGGATACTTCAACATAATATCAGCAATCTGATTCAGCACACTATAAGAAGAAGGTTTTAAACTAGCCTTGTTATTATCGAATTGTACATCTTGCGCTGCTAAATTTAAAATTTCCTTTTCATCTGCTCTTAATTCTGGGCAACCAAAATTCGAGGCAGGACCGAAAGTAGCAGGACATTTATCACTTGGATCTGGTACACCATCATTATCTGTATCTGGACAACCACCTGCTGCTATAGAACCCGACAAACCAGGACATCTATCATCTTTATCTGCTACCCCATCGCCATCGCCATCTGGACAACCATTTGGTCCTGTTGCGTTAGGGCATGGATCATTCTTATCTGGCACTCCATCACCATCTGAATCAGGACAACCCTTCGATTGAACAGTACCTGCTCCATCTGGACATTCATCTATATCGTCAGGCACTCCATCACCATCACTATCCATTTTAGAAGGATCATCCATATCTTCTCCATCCATTTTATCTTCCACTTCTGGACAACCATTATTTTCTGCAACACCTGCCTCCTCTGGACAATCATCGTTTTTGTCTGCTATTCCATCCTCATCACTATCAGGACAGCCATTAACTGCTCCTGCTATAGTAGGACACTCATCTGTTCCATCTGCTACGCCATCATTATCTGTATCTGGACAACCCATCGCTAACCTTGAGCCTACTACATCTGGGCATTTATCTATATCATCAGGAACCCCATCTTTATCTGAATCTTTAGGTCCTCTTTTACCAATTCCCATAATAAATCCAAGGCCTACTTCTAAAGCATTTCTATTTTCTATGGGAGAAAAGCGGTAGGCAGCTTGAGCATTGATAAAAGCGCGTTCCCATATATTAAAATTCACTCCCACCCCTACAGGTGCTTGGAAATGACCTTCTTCCATATTCTCTATCACATATCCTCCACCTGCAAAAAGATAAGGTGTAGCAGGTTTTCCTTCTTTGTAGAATTTTCCTTTAAAAATACCATCAATACCAACAATACTCTGATTGTCGATATCATTGTTGAAATCAATCACCCCAAATCGAATGGGTATGCCAAAATCTAAAAATTGATTGACGCTTCTTAAATAAGAAATTTCGTATCCTGTGGAAATATTATCTATGGCAGCGCTCTCTCCATCATTGGCGCTATAATAGTCCAAAAAGAGAACTTTAAAGCCTAGTGCATTGGGATCAGCAGGCGTTTGGGCATTGACGGAAAAGCTTCCAGCTATTAGTAAAATAGCCATTGCGTAAGCTATTATTCTTTTTCTCATGCTCGGTTAATGGTTTGTCATAGTTCTTATATATCTCTATTTAAAAACTACTAATTGTTTAACAATAATTTGCTGTAAGTACGTGGACATAATTAGGTTTAAAATTAGAAGGAGATTATTTTTTCGATAGTTTTCTTTAAAAAATCAGTGCATAGCAGAGCTACGGACTTATTTTTTAAAGGAAAATAGCGAAAAAAGAAGCCATTATAATTTAAAGATAATTGTGTCCACGTACTTAATTGTATGGGGTGTAAGTATTTCCAACCTTTTAATTTATCCTATCAATTTCTTATATGTGTTCAATAGGCACATTAAATGTCCAAAGGATTGTGTGGAAAGGGATAAAATAGGAAAGAAAGGATCGTTTGAAATATCTTTGTTACAGTAATTTTTTAACATTTCATCAATATAGGTTAAAAAATTATATGTATACACTCCTAAACTATTGTTAATACGGCACTTACTTAAATAAGTTTTCAATAATATCTATTTTGCTAAGAATTAGCATTTTGCCACAGAAAAGTAGGACCAAAGGTTTTCTGATAGTTCGAGGAGGCAGTAATCATTGAATCTTATTTAAAAAGATCCTAGGAGTCAGAAATCAGGAGTCAGGGGGCAGGTCCTATTTCGTAGAAGGAGGACAATTTCGGCTTCGATTGAAAATGATCCTGCTTTCGATTACGCAGAATGCTCTGACTCCTGACTCCTAGCCAGTTAATATCCTAGAATAATTAAAAAGAATTCAATTCATTAACTTGCTATTAATAAAAAAAGAAATTAGATTTGCAGCCGCTTCTAAGGAAGTTTTATTATTAATATATATGGGACGATAGCTCAGTTGGTAGAGCAATGGACTGAAAATCCATGTGTCGGGGGTTCAATTCCCTCTCGTCCCACCATTTAAAAGCCTTTAAATAATATTTATTTAAGGGCTTTTTTATTGCTGATAAGCAATAAAGAATATAGATAATTTAAAGAAAGCTCCACAAACCAATAGATACTTCAGCTTTTTCGT
>CAYOBX010000032.1:0-16280 GCA_964402245.1 uncultured Saprospiraceae bacterium
GGATTTTTTAAGAAAAACTGAGACCAAAATAAGCTCGCCCAAATGACGGATTTATGCTTTCGTCGTTACTAAAACAAAATTAGAGGGGAGAAAAAAAATAACTTTAAGTTTTTTTCGTCGTTATTAAGGAATAGTCGGTATTATTTATTCAATTATATTTCTATGCGATCATTGCTCTTCAGTTCATTTTGTTTATTGCTTATTGCCTATGCCTGCAATAAAGAGGCGGATTTTCTATTAGATAGCTCTGCGGAGTTGAGTTTTTCAGTCGACACTCTTCGATTTGATACGGTATTTACAGAATTAGGCTCTGCAACTAGATTCGTAAAAATTTATAATGATAATGACCAACCTGTTTTATTGAATAGTGTTCGTTTGCAACGAGGAGATAATTCTTCTTTTAGAATTAATGTGGACGGAATTCCTGCAAATGAAGTCAATAACATAGAAGTAGCAGCGAATGACAGTCTATATGTTTTTGCAGAAGTTACTATCGATCCTAATGATCCCTTATCTGCAAGTCCTTATGTGATAGAAGAAAATTTAGAAGTCGAATTAAATGGAGTGAATCGACAAATAATGTTAGAAGCGTGGGGGCAAAATGCTAACTATATACCAGATCGTTTTAGCCAAGGTGGCGGGGCATTTGTTTCTTGCGATTTTGATGAAATTACTTTTGATGATCCCAAACCTTATGTGATCTATGGGGTCATGTTTGTGGATAGTTGTACCTTAAATATTCCTGCTGGAACAGATATTTTTATACATGGCGGTATTGTGCGAACAGGTGTCTTGGGAGAAAATTATAATGATGGATTTATCTTTGTATTGCCTAATGGAAAAATAAATATTCAAGGTACACTGGAAAATCCAGTCACCATACAAGGCGACCGTCTAGAAGAAGAATTTCAAGAAGTACCCGGTCAATGGGGAGGGGTTTATTTATCTCGAACTAGTCGAGGCAATCGAATAGAACATACTATTATTAAGAATGCTAGATTTGGAGTGATCGCCGATTCTTCTGCTACCCTAATTATTGAAAACTCTACTATTATGAATTCGATTAGTGGAGGCTTAGTTGGTGTGCATTCTAGTATTACGGCTAATAACTGTTTGATCTATGGAAATGGTGGAAATGCCGTTCAATTGGAATATGGTGGAAATTATGATTTTCGATACTGTACCTTAGCTAGTTATGGCGTGGATAATTCAGCACTGCGTATGAGTAATGCACTTTGCTTAGATCAGCTATGTTCCCAAGCTAGATTGAATGGTTTACGGGCTAGATTTACGAATTCGATTGTCTATGGGTCTCGTACAGATGAAGTGGAATTATTCAACATCCCAGATGTTTCTTTTAATTATACTTTTGAAAATTGTGTGGTTCGGGTAGATGATTTAGTGGATGAAATGGATACGCCTGACTTTTTTGAGCATTGTGATCCCTGTATTCCTGAAGCAGGTACGCGAGATGTTGTCTTATTTGTTGATCCTAGTGAAGGGGATTATCATTTGGATTCTTTGTCTATTGCGGATGGATTTGGAAGGTTTTTGGCTAATATTCAGGAAGATATTGAGGGGACAGCGCGGGATCGGAATATGCCTGATGTGGGGTGTTTTGAGCGGGTGGAGTGATCGGGTGTATGTTTCCCATGACTGCGTCATGGGTTACAGGATGTCGCCCTTTCAGGGCTTTGGGGTATAGAAAAAGGGTAAACAAATTAGTTTGTTTACCCTTTTTCTATTGGAGGTGCTAAGCATACTTATTACTTACCCAAAGCGATCAAATGCTTTGATGAAGGTATTTAGATCTTTGTCTCCTCTTCCTGATAGATTGATGACTACTACGTCGTCTTTTTTATATTCGATATGGTCCATAGCAGCGAATGCATGAGCTGTTTCTAACGCAGGAATAATGCCTTCTTGTCTAGAGCAGAAGAAGGCAGCTTTTAATGCTTCGTCATCGGTGATGCTTACGGCTTCTGCTCTGCCAGTGTCTATTAGGTGTGCATGTAAAGGACCGATGCCTGGGTAATCTAAGCCAGCAGAAATGGAGTAAGGTTCTACGATTTGTCCATCTGGTGTTTGCATTAATAAGGTTCTACTTCCGTGAATGACACCTTTTGTGCCTAGTACACTAGTTGCGGCAGATTCTCCACTATTGATGCCTAGTCCTGCAGCTTCAACAGCGACTAATCGAACCTCTTTTTCATCTAGATAATGATAGAAAGCACCAGCTGCATTACTACCTCCACCCACACAAGCGATAATTATATCTGGGTTTTCATTACCAGTATGTTCTTTTAATTGCCATTTCATTTCCTCACTAATGACAGACTGAAAACGAGCAACCATATCTGGATAAGGATGAGGGCCTACTACAGAGCCAATAATGTAGTGCGTATCTTCTGGATTGTTAATCCAATCTCGAATGGCTTCATTGGTGGCATCTTTTAAGGTTTGACTACCACTTAAAGCTGGACGAACTTCCGCTCCTAGCATCTTCATTCTCTGGACATTGGGTGCTTGTCGTTCTATATCTATAGCACCCATATACACGATACAATCAATTCCCATTAAAGCACAAACGGTAGCCGTTGCAACGCCATGTTGTCCTGCACCTGTTTCTGCAATAATTCGCTTTTTACCTAAGCGTTGCGCCATTAATATTTGACCAATGGTATTATTTACTTTGTGTGCTCCGGTATGGTTGAGATCTTCTCTTTTTAAGTAAATATTAGTCTGATAATGTTCGGATAAACGTTTGGCATAGTACAATGGAGAAGGGCGACCTACATAGTCTTTGAGTAATTGCTGGAATTCCTTTTGGAATGCCTCATCATACATGATTTCTAAATACGATTTTCGCAATTCTTCTACATTAGGATGCAACATTTCAGGAATGAACGCTCCTCCAAACTCTCCATAATATCCTCTTTGATCTACTGCATAGTTTTCAGTATCGACGGCATTCGTAATCATGGCCTTATATTTTTCTATGGTAAAATTGTTATTGGTTTATTTTGTGCGTTGGGACAACCTTAATATTTAGGGCAACCACAAGGGTTGCCCCTACGTATTTATCTCTGTTAAAAAACCTTTTAATAAATCTATATTTTTCATAGCTGGGCTATCTTCAAATTTACTATTCAAATCAATACCAGCTAGTTGTGGCAAGCTCAATGCTTTGATTGTTTCCGCAGATTGTGCATCTATTCCACCACTTAGTAGAAAAGGCGTTTTTCCTTTATATTGTTTTAGCAAATTCCAATCAAACATAAACCCATTACCACCTGCATTCTTTCCTTTCGTATCAAAAATAAAATATTTGCAATAGGCAGTGTATCCTTTGGTTATTGAAAAATCAAATTGCTCATCCACTGAAAAAGCTTTGATTAATTGTAGTTCATCAGAGCAACCATAGGTTTTAGCACTTTTAGCTAATAAATCATAGCAATAGTCAGGTGTTTCTTTTCCATGCAATTGCACATATTCCAATTTGAATTTTTCTACTTTCTGTATAACTTTATCCAGATCTTCATCTACAAAAACACCTACTCGCTTCACTTTATCTCCACTTGCCGCTACTATTTCAGCCGCTTGACTATCTAGCACATTTCGAGAAGATTTCTTATAAAAGATTAAGCCCATTAGGTCTATAGGAAGTTCCAATAGTGCCTCAATATTTTTGGGGTCTCGCATACCACACACTTTTACGATCATATTGAATGGTAGTTTAATTTTTTATTTACTTGCTCAATAAACTTAGAACAGGCCGCACCAGGGTCTAGTGTTTTCATGAAATTTTCTCCAATTAAAAATCCTTGAAAGCCATGTTGTTTTAAATCAACAATCGTATCAGGATTACTAATTCCACTTTCAGATATTCGGACATAGTGCGCTGGAATCTTATGGAATAATTCTTTTGAATGCTGTAAGTCTACTTTAAACGTCTTTAGGTTCCGATTGTTGACACCAACGATGTCTATATCTTCTGTTAGCTTAGGTAATTGAGCAGCAGAATGAATTTCTGTTAAGACTTCTAAGCCTAGCGACTTAGCAAATTTAGCTAAACGGGCTAGATGATCCTTTTCTAGACATTCTGCAATCAACAAAATAACATCCGCCCCAATTGCTTTGGCTTCTAATAATTGATATTCATCAACAATAAATTCTTTTCTTAAGATTGGTATCTCATTATGCTTTCTTGCTATAATTAAATCGGCACTTGTTCCCTTGAAAAACTTAGTATCTGTCAATACAGAAATACCAGAGACCCCTGCTTGAGTATAGGCAGTTGTTACATCCTGCACTTTTGAAGTGGTATTAATATCTTTTTTGGATGGAGAGTAGCGTTTAAACTCTGCTATGATACCAGATTTATCTGGACGCAATAGAAATTCTTTTAGAGAAAATACTTCCCTATTAAAGTGCCGACTTCGTTCTAGTTGCTTTGTGGATACAATTTGCTTTCTACCACCTACTTCTATTTTCTTGTGTGCTACTATTCTTTCTAAAATATCCATACTATATCGTCAATATTGAATGAAGAGCATTTAAAAAAACATCTTAATCTCTTAGCAAATTAGGCGCTAATTTTAAACACATAGGCACTTATATGCCTATGTGTTTAAAAAAAAATACGCAATGAATGCATACAAAGAATGGTGTTTTTCTTACTGACTCTTAATGATGAATTGGTAAAAGTAAGACTTTACTCGAATTCAAAAACATACTTTACTCGTTCTAATACGTTCATATCCAGTACAGGGTCTATATTTTTTAACCAAATATCAATTTCAATAGTTTCCGCTTCGTCTTTTTGGTTGCTATCAAATACTGCTTTGATCGTACCTGATTCGCCTGGTTTGATGGCAGAATAAGGTCTTTCTAATACTTCGGTACAATCGCAAACAGAAATTAGGTCAATTTCTAAATCGGCATTGCCTGTATTTGTAAAAGTATAACTAAGGGGTATCTGATCGCCTTTTTTTATTTTTCCTAAATCTAACAATCGCTGTTCGAAGGTCATTTTTGGAGCAGGTTCTTTAATAGGAACTATAGCGGTTGTTTTTTCTTCTACAGGTTCTTTTACAGTTAATACCGTTTTTTTCGCGCAAGAAAAAGAATAGAAACTGATTAATAGAATAAATATTATGTTTCGGTTCATATTAATGATGTGTTTATGGAAGTTGTTTACAAAATGGGATAAGATTTTATTTTCTTCATTTCTAACGCTTCTTTCTTCTTTTAAATTTTTCTATAGAAGTTGTTTAAGAATACTTTTTAAAAGACTCTATCGAATAGGTTTAGGGTAAAATGATATAGATACAAGAACTGCTCCATTCAATAGGGTATACTATCGTTTCCTTTTAGGAGTATTTGATTATCTTTGGCTAAAGAAATCTACTCGACTTATGTTTCAATTTTTAAACCAACCTGTTCTATTAATAGCCGAATGGCCTGCCGTTCTAAAGCGATTTGCTTTAGTCGGTTTGTTTGTAGCATTTTTTTTAATCGTTTTTCAACCCTTTGGTACGGCTGGTGTCAAAATACCGAATAAGCTATTATTTCTTAGTGGATATGGTTGGATTACCTTTATCAGCATGTCTCTTATTTTTGGTGGACTTCCTCGCCTTTTCCCTCGCCTTTTCGAAGAAGAAAAATGGGTAGTTTGGAAACAAATGTTGTTAATGACCATTGGTTTGAGTCTTTGCTTTTTGTGCTGTTATCTATATATGAATTTTTGGTTTGGATGGTCGTTATCTATTAATGGTTTCCTAGGGTTTTATTCTATTGCATTGGCTATTGCCGTTATGCCAATTATTATTTTCACACTAGTAGAGTATATTTTTCATTTAAAAAATAACCAAGCTTTAGCGAATACCCTCAATGAGCAAATCCAATCGAGTATTCCTAGCGATACCATCCTCCAATTTAAAGATGAAAATGATCGAGTAGATTTTACCCTTCCACTAGACCAATTTCTTTTTATCAAGGCTGCTAATAATTATGTAGAGGTTAATTATTTGGAAGCAGAAGATATCAAGAAATACTTGCTTCGTAATAGTATCCGAAATATGGAGCAACAATTGACGGAAGCTTCTATTAAACGTTGTCATCGGTCTTATATCGTTAATATGGATAAGGTAGGCCGAATTACTGGTAATGCCCAAGGTCATAAATTGCATTTTCCTTTTACGGCGGAGTATGTGGTGCCTGTGTCTCGATCTAAGGGGAAGGAGTTGTTGGCTTTATTTGAGAATCGATGATTCTCAAATTCCATGACTGGCGTCATGAGCACGTGGGGTATATATCCATATCCATATCCATATCCATACCCATGACTGGCGTCATGGGCTACAGGATGTCGCTACTTTGTAGCTATTCCATAACGACTATATTCAAAGTTACGAACAGTCAACATCTGATATACCTATTACCTACTACTTATTACCTATTACTTACCTTGCATTTCGCCCCAAACCCTTGTATTTCGCCACTTTTGACTGCAATTCCCACCTAGTTATTTGCTATTAACCACACTGTTCATTTTAGTATTTCTGTTGCGCTTATCTTTGAATTATCATTAAAAACAGAAATATGTATTCATTTAAAATGCTCTTTAATCTATTGACTATTTTCTCTCCATTTCTAGTAATGGCGCAAGAAAATCTAATCATTGAAGGGAAGCTAGAAACGAATAAGAAAAAAACAGTAGCCTATGTAAATATAGGAGTAATTGGCACCTCCATAGGAACTGTTTCTGCACCAGATGGCACTTTTCAATTATACCTTAAAGAGGGTATGAACGAAGAACAAATTGTTCGATTCTCCCATTTAGGCTATCAGTCAAAAGATTTCACTATAGCTTCTTTAAGACTACTACAAAGGAGCATTATTTTAGAACCTGCTGCTATTGATCTACAGATGGTGGAAGTCTTACCAGATTTCAAAGAAACTAAATGGATTGGACATAAAAAAGAAAAGGGTATAACCGCTACGAATTTGGCGATCTCTAGTAAACCTAATCAGAACTTAGGGGCGGCTATTGGGCGAAAATTTAGGTTAGGAAAACAAGCTATTCAAATAAAACAATTTCGATTCTTTATCCATTATAATGATTTTGATACCGTCCGATTTCGAGTAAATATTTATCATCTAAAAAATGGTAAACCTGCTCAAATATTAAATACGGGAGAAATCTTGACGGAACTCTTACCTCAACAACGAGACTGGATTACCATTGACTTAGATTCTTACAATGTTATTGCTAAAGGAACGATTGCCGTTGCTATCGAATGGATATATCATTCGGAAAAAGGAAAGTATTTACAACTGCCTTTGACTATTCCTGCAATTGGTGGAACTCATTATTATCGGTTTGGCAGCCAGAATAAATGGAAACGATTTATGGGGATGTCTACGGCTATGGAATTAGAAGTATTAAAATAAATAACCAATGAAAAATATAATCAAAATTCTTTGCCTCTTACTGAGTACCTGTATTACGCTAAGTGCTCAAGAAAACGAAAAGCGAAAAAGCATCCTATTAGAAACAGGTATAAATTACCAAACGATTCTAGAAAGTCGCTTCACAACAAATGCTAACAACTATCTAGGATTCCATACAAGCTTAAGTTTGGAGACCATTAAAACGAATAGAAGTAGCAACATGGCCTTTCATTTTTCCAAAAATATAGTGGGGGATAAAGACTTTGCTTACTTCAAACATTTTAATTGGTCCGTCAGATATACTCAACTTCAAAAAATTTCTTCCAAAGCATTGAAAGTAGGAGGGTATATAAATCAAGGAAATTCTCTGAGTTTCTCTAGTGGAAGTTGGTCTAATAACAATAAGGTTTCTTATACTTTTTGGTTGGGTTCAGGAGTGTCAGCGCAAGGAGCAAAAACGATCACTATAAAAAATAGAAATTTTCTATTGGATTTTGAAGGATCTATTCCTTTACTAGGCTACGTTATACGACCGGCCCATGCACATCCCTATCCAGAAAGCTTTTTAGAAGATGGCACTTTTGATTTTACACAAAAGGGCATGTGGAAATCATTTTTTACGGCTGGAAAATGGCGGACATTAAATTCCTTTATGAATTTCAAAACAAAGGTTGGTCTCGTTTTTCCTACTGGTAAAAAAGATAATCAACTGGGGATTCATTATGCTTGGGAATATTTCCATGTAGGAAATGAGCGACCTGTTTGGCAAGTCCAGCATCGATTGTCTTTAACGTATAAAATTTTTAGATAGTTTTTAATTATCAATAGTATAATTGCGTTATCTCGATTTTTTCTCTTTTCTGAAAATAGTAAGTTTTCAAAAAGAGAAAATTTAGAGCTAACACAACTATTAGGAATAAACATTTTTATTAAAATCAAATGCAATGAAAAAAATAGCAATCATTCTTCTAATAGCTTACTCTATAATCGCCTGTGAAAAAGCATTAATTCCAAATATCGAAAGTTCTAACCAAAGTGTTTTTGAGGAATTGTGGCAGTATGTGGATGAGCATTACATTTATTTTGATGTCAAACAAATTGACTGGGACAAAGCTTATGAGCAGTATGCACCACTTATTAGGAAAGATATGTCAGAAGTAGCATTATTTGATGTTTGTGCAGAAATGTTAGCAACATTGAAAGATGGACATAATGTATTGCGTAGATCTAGTAGAGCGTCCAATGCCTATGACTTTACTACAGGATATGAGGTAGTTTTTGACCCTACTATTGTGCGAAAAAATTATCTCGATAATACTTTTGAGGAAAAGGGGAATTTTACTTATGGCTTATTAGAAGGGAATATTGGCTATATACATTTCAAGAGATTCTTAGGTACGAGAGATATGGAAACAGTGATAGCATTTATGTTAGATAAGAAGGTAGATGGTTTGATCTTTGATGTTAGGAGCAATGGTGGAGGTGGTTTTGCAGAACGAATTGTAAAGTACTTTATTCAAGAACCTACTTTGGTAGGATATACTATAGAAAAAACAGGTAAAGGACATACCGATTTTTCGGAGAACCTTTCTTTTATCGTACAACCAGATGATAATTTATACTTTGATAAACCAGTCAAAATCTTAATTAATCGAGGGTCCTTTAGTGCAACTTCTTACTTTGCTGGCATGATGAAATATTTACCAAATGTTACTCTAGTTGGTCAAATAACAGGAGGTGGTGGCGGCGGAAATGCAGCGTATCAATTACCTAATGATTGGTTGGTATCTGTTTCTGTTAGTACTTTTTTGGATGTCAATTTGGAGGATATAGAGGTCGGCGTTACCCCACATATTGATCTTAATAATGACCCTGAAAAATTAGCAAATGGGGTGGATGAAATATTGGAAAGAGCCTTAGAAGATTTCTAAATAAAGACGTTTACATAAAAAATAGAGACCTAGTATATGCTAGGTCTCTACGTTATACATTTTTGTTGGATTACAAAACAACAGTGTAAATGTAATCAAAAAATGGATTATTAACAATAATTGAATCAAAAAAGTTATTAAAATTTACTCAACTACCTCAAACTCAACTCTTCTATTTATAGCTTTTTCCACACTATTTGAGTTGTTATTTAATGGCAAAGTTTCGCCAAAACCTTCCCATGTCATTCTTTCTTTTTTAATGCCTTGCTGTATTAAAAAACTAAATACTTTCTTTGCTCTTTTTTCTGATAAAATTTGATTCTTTTTATCATTTCCTTTTGAGTCTGTATGACCTTTTAATTTAATTTTTAATTGCTTGAATTTTTTAAGATAGTTAGATAATTCCAATAATATATTTTCTGAAACTTGACTAGAAAATTGGTCTGATCCATTCTTGAATTTCAAATTGCTAATCGGTAACTTGACACCTACTGACAAAGGCTGATCAATTTCATCTAGCGTATTTATTTTTTCTACTTTCAGATCATCTATAACAAAATACCCTAACATTGCCATTGTTAAATCATTTTTAAATTGACCTAGATAAAGAAACTCTACTTGTGTTGCAGGGGTATAATATGCTGAAATTTTTGTCCACTTTTTATCCGTTATCCACACTTCTTTTGTAGCAAATACCTGTGGATAGGCATCTATCATCCTTGTATTATTGTATTTAACTGGTTTTTCCAAAAGCAAAATTCCAAAGTTCTTGTTAAGCAGCTGATCAAAATTATAGAATAGATTTTTTGATGTTGTTCTTCTTATCCAAAATTCAACGTAATAGATGTTATTGGGAATTAGCTTTTCTTTGAGTTTGATTTCTGCATATTCAGACCAATTCACTTCTGCAAGAATCCCAATCATATTGGTTCCTGTATGCGGTTTAGGAATTTTGAGTCGACTAGATTTAAATTGAGGGGTAATTATATCAGGGGTTGCAGTATTTGGTGTAGTCCATGAAACTAAACTTTTAATAAATTCATAATTAGAACTAGTAACTGTTTTAGGTGCGTCAATAATTTCCTCAAAGCTTGGATTGGGGACTAGATTTTGACCTAGTAGTTGGCTGGTGAAAAATAATAAAATTATTAATGTTCTCATTTGGTTGTTTTAACAGTCGGAAATAGACTTTGTTCTGAAACGATTAGAACTGCCAGTTTTCCAAAAACTGGCAGTTCCGTCTAAACGAGAAAAATGCTAATGTATTTTAATAGAATTAATGAAAGATAATATGCAAAGCCACCAAAGACAACAATAAGAGTATTCCCAATTTTGTCAATAACGGAGAAGCGGAATGATAGATTCCTTTCAAAGGTCGCCCTCCTTTTTGCAATATCGTAGGTATAGCAATCACTAAAAACCCAATGAAGATTACCCACCCTGCTCTTACAAAGTAATTCATGTCTGGAAAGAAACTTTCCAAAAAGAGATGCAAAATAAAGGTGCTTAAAAAGCCAATAATAACTAGTCGTTGTTTTGGGATGACTAAAAATCCTGCGGTGCATATGAGGACAACAATACCTGTAATAATATAGTAGCGCAATTCATTTAAGGTGTGCGTAAAAGCTACCTCCACATTTGATAATTTAGAATAAAGTAGTATCAAACCCATCGAAACGCCTGTTACTAAAGATACCAAAATAGTCTTTCGACCAGCCGCCACCATTTGTGCATCCGTGGCATTTTTATTTAAATATCCTTTGTAAATATCTATCGACCAAAGCGTCGCCAAAGAATTAAAAGTAGAATCTACGGTACTCATTAAAGAAGCAAACAGCGCACATAAAATAATACCCCGCATACCTAAGGGTAAAAAATTAGATACCAAGTAGGGAAAAGTTTGATCGGGGTCTTGCAAAGGATTATCGCCTAAGATGCCCGCCAAAGCGATACCTGGAATTATAATTAAAATCGCCATAAAATATTTCAATACACCGCCCACCATCAGACCAATTTGGGCTTCCTTTAAACTTCTTGCTGCCAAGGATCGTTGTATCACACTTTGATTGGCACACCAATAATTGATGTTTAATAAGAACCAACCCCCAAAAGCAATCCAAGGTAATTGTGGATGATCCGCAGGCAAATGTAGATGCATTAGTTCTGGTGTTTTTTGATACAATTCCCCCCAACCACCAAGATGTTTCAAGGAAGCTATCAAAACCACTAAGCCACCCGCTACCATAATTGTAAATTGGATTAAATCCGTTTTCACAACTGCTCCTAGACCTCCCAGATAGGTATAAATAGCAGAGAAAACCCCCAATCCTGTCAATAAAATAGCTGCCCGAATAGTCCGATCTTCATGAATAAAAGATAAGAAATCACCAAAAACTAAATCGGCGGCGTACGCTCCCCAAAACAAGGCCCCACCCAAAGCAATCGTCGAAAACAATAAAATATTAGAAATGGAATAAAACAAACCTGCTGTCTCTCCTAGTCGATTTTTAATAAACTGACTTACTGTAATCACCTTATCTTTTACATACAACGGCACAAATATAAATGCCGCCATCCATAACCCTTGAATCGCATTGATCTCTAAATTTCCTTGCGCCAATCCATACAAATAAGCAGAGCCCATCATCCCTAAAAATTGATAGCCTTGTACATTCGTTGCTATGGTAGATACGGCTACCGAGTACCATCGTAAATTTCTATTGCTTAAGAAGTATTCTTCGGTGGTGACGTCTTTTCCTACCCTTCCAGATAAGGCAGCTACAAAGATGGTGGTGAAGTAGATGATGACTATTATTAGGTCTAAGAGCATGGTTTGGGTTTTATACTAAATTTAGTGCCTAAGCTAAGGAAATAATAGAGAAGCATAAAGATTCTAATTCTTTTATTAAAAAACAACCATTCAGTCTCTACTATTCCAATCAGAAAAAATAACCCAATAATCAACCAATCAACAGAATACTTAGTATCTTGCGATAATGAGTAAAGCGAAAAAAATATTCTTAAAACAGCTAAAATCCTTTGCAAAGACACTAACCGAGTATGTTACCACTAATAGCGGAGAATGGTCAATTAAAGGTTTTATTGATGTACAAAAGAATGTTTATACCATATCTTCCGATTCCAAGATAATTTCTAAAATACTAGAAATTCAATTATTCCCTAAATTCAAAGAATTTGCTGAAAAACATGGCTATGAGATAATCTTAGCCGAGAAACAGAATTGGTATCCAGACCTATCTTTTGTTAACAAGAAAAATCCAAAAATAAAATTTGCTGTCGATATAAAAACAACTTATCGTTTAAAAGAATATGATGGATTTTGCAATGGATTTACCTTGGGTTCTCATGGAGAATATTTTAGGAACAGAACGAGTACAAAAAATATTCAGTATCCATACTCAGATTATGCAGCTCATTTTTGTTTAGGAGTACTGTATACAAGAACTCTTTCAACGGATATTGATGAAACAGAAATAGTAAAGCTTTCTGATTTAAAGAAGGTTACTTCCGTTATCAATGAATTAATGTTTTTTGCAGAAGAAAAATGGAAAATATCAAGCGATAAAGGTGGTAGTGGAAATACGGCAAATATTGGAAGCGTCCATTTTATTGAAGATATTATTAGTGGGAATGGAGTATTTGTGAATCTTGGAGAAGAAATATTTGATGAATACTGGATCAACCAAAACGTACTTCAAGTTCCAGATACTAAAAAGAAAGGTAGTTTCAAAAAGTTAACATCACTCAAAGAGTTTTTGACATTTAAAGGAATGGATATTACTTTAATTAATCCACCTAAACCCAAAAGAAAAAATAAGAAATAATGCCATTAGTACCACCAATAAAATCACAGGGAATAAAAACTAAATTAGTAGATTGGATAGCCGCTAATACAGAAGAGATAAAATATGATAGATGGGTAGAACCGTTTATGGGAACAGGGGTGGTTGGCTTTAATATTCGCCCCAAAAAAGCTTTAATGTGTGATAGTAATCCACATTTAATTAAGTTTTACAATGGTGTTAAAAGTAAAGAGATTACAAGTGCGAAAGTCAAAAAATTTCTAACAGAAGAAGGGATTAAACTATTGAAATCAGATGGTGCATATTATTATGAGGTACGAAATAGATTCAATGAAACAGGTAGTTCTTTAGATTTTTTATTTTTGAGTCGTTCTTGTTTTAATGGTATGATGAGATTCAATAAAAAAGGCGGTTACAATGTACCGTTTTGTAAAAAACCTAATAGATTTGCTCAAGCTCTAGTAACTAAAATATCTAATCAGGTAAAAAACATTTCACAAGTTATTGAATTAGGGGACTTTACATTTAAACATCAAGATTTCAAAACTACGTTGAATGAAGTTAAAAATTCTGATTTAGTTTATTCAGATCCTCCATATATTGGTAGACACGTTGATTATTTTGATTCTTGGTCAGAAGAGGAAGAAATTATGTTGAATAAGCGTTTAATATCTGCTAAAGCAAATTATATATTATCTACTTGGTTAAGTAATAAATATAGAACCAATGATTACATTTTTTCAATTTGGAAAGATTCATTCATAGCAACTAAAGAACATTTTTATCATGTTGGGGGAAAAGAATCGAATCGAAATGCTGTATATGAAGCACTTGTTTCAAATGTAGATTTAAAGAATAGTATTCCAACAAAAGATATGAAAATAAAGATAGCTGATGGAAATTCTCAGCTAACAACTACGAAGATTAAATATCAACCTGCAACTCAATTACTTCTAAAGTTAGAAGAAGAAAAAGAAACTATAATAAAACAATAGTTTCCCATATCATTTAAACAAAAAAAGGGTCGCTTTTCACAAAAGCGACCCTTTTTTATGTAGTAATTTAACTACTAAAACAAACCTTCAATTACTTTCTCCTCCGTAATTCCTTCTGCTTCCGCTTTATAATTTCTAACGATCCTATGTCGTAATACATATTTAGCAATCGCTTGTACATCTTCAATATCTGGCGAATATTTACCATTGATAGCTGCATTACATTTAGCACCCAATACTAGGTATTGGGAAGCTCTAGGACCTGCACCCCAAGAAATGTAATTATTCACAGTATCTGTAGCTAGTTTGGTATTAGGTCTAGTCTTAGAGGCTAGGCTAACCGCATATTCTAATACATTATCAGAAATTGGAATTTTTCGAATCAAATTCTGATAAGATAATATTTGCTCTGCTGTTACGATATTCTTCAAATCATATCTTTGCGTACTAGTAGTCGCTTTGACAACCTGCACTTCCTCGTCATAAGTAGGATAATCCAAAGGTATGTTAAACATAAAACGGTCTAGCTGCGCTTCAGGAAGTGGGTAGGTACCTTCTTGTTCGATTGGGTTTTGGGTAGCCAGTACAAAGAAAGGGGCAGGTAATTTATGTCGAACACCACTCACTGTTACCGACCGTTCTTGCATCGCCTCTAATAAGGCAGCTTGGGTCTTAGGGGGAGTTCTATTAATCTCATCCGCCAAAACGATATTGGCAAATAGAGGCCCTTTATTGAACTTGAATTGTTTATTATCGCCTAGTATTTCAGAACCAGTAATATCAGAGGGCATTAAATCTGGCGTAAATTGAATTCGCTTAAATTCTAAATCTAGTACCTCTGAAATGGTACTTACCAATAAGGTCTTGGCTAGACCAGGTACGCCCACTAATAAACTATGTCCATTACTAAAAAGGGAGGTAATAACAGTTTTTACAACTTCTTCTTGTCCAATAATTACTTTGCCAATCTCTTGTTTTAAATCTACATAAGATTGCGCTAAAGCATCTACTGCTTGGACATCTGACTTGTTTGCAACTTCGACCATTTGTAAGTAGTGTATTTTATTTTATTCAACTCGACGGCTATTGCCATTTTGTTAGTAGATTTTTTTTGGAGGCGTTAATATTAAAAAATGATTTTTCAAAACCATTTTTTAATATTAACGCCTTCAAAAAAATCTTTTTACCGAACTAACAATGTAAACGTTTCAAAGTTAAGCATTGTTTCGATATGTTTATAAGGTGTATTGATGAGTATATTTTAATTGCAATCCCAAACCCAATCAGAAATATCGTAAGCCTTTTGTTTGAAGGAGTAATGCCACCATTCTGTACGGATGGCAGCAAGCCCTACTTCTTCCATTGTGCTTTTTAAGAGTCGCCGATTGGCTAATACAGGTGCTGGCAATTTAGTATAGGTGTGATGTCCTTCTTCTCCAAAGTAATCAAATTCCGTACCCATATACAATTCATCCCCATCTGCATTAACAATTGTTAGGTCTACTGCGGCCCCTTTATTATGCATAGACCCTTTGGAAGGGGGCGTAACATAGTTCGCATTGGGAACTTTATCCCATAATTTCTGCTGTATAGGTCTAGGTCTATAACAATCAAACATTTTTAAGCCATAGCCTTTTTTTCTTAATATTTGTTGCGCTCGGAAGATTCGCCTAGCTACTCTAGGACGCAAAAAACAACGACCACAGTCATACATTTGTTCTTTAACGAAATTATTGTCCGTAGCATATCTCAAATCCAATAAAATTGTGCTATCCAATGAAATTACTTCTGTCCAGAGGTGTGGTTCGTAGTCTAGTACTGCTGGATATTCTTTAATAGGGGTCTGTTTTGTTGGTTCTTTTTCTACTTTTGGAGTAGTGGCTTTTTCTTTAATTATCTTGGCTGATGGTGGATCTTGGCAAGCGAAAATTAGTAGAAAGAAAATACCTGTAGTTATTAGCTTGACTAGTCGGCGATTACAATTATAACGATACAAGGTGTTGAAAAACATGATCTTTAGGTTGAAGACAGAATGTTCAAATTGTTTTTATGCGTTATGCATTAACAAAGGTAGG
>CAYOBX010000032.1:16380-21236 GCA_964402245.1 uncultured Saprospiraceae bacterium
CAACCAGAAGGGTTGCCCCTACGTTCATCCTGCTTTTTCATAGGCCTCCTTCAACCAACCTATTAATTCCTTATCCACTTGCGTTACATCTGTCAACTGCACTCGATGTGTACACATTGCCCCAAAAGGGCCAGATTTTTCTAATCGACCAGCAATAGCTTTATCTTTTATTTTTAACCCTAAATCAATACGCGTTTTAGTAGCAGGCTTTATTAAAGCAAACTGCTTTTTTCTAATAATACTAACACTACTTTTCTTCGGTGTTTTAGTAATATCTTTTCCTAGTTTATCAATGACAACTAGTAATTTTTCATAGATCGGTTTGAGCCCTTCTTTGCCTTTATATTGATTAGCCAATAGATCTGCATCGTCTATAGATCCCGCATCTGCTGCCCTAGCTTTTAAAGAAACGAAGTTGGCAAAACCATAGGTGAATCCATGTTCTGCTTTTAAAAAATCAATAATAGCTTTATGTTTTTCTATCTTGGAAGCCTTCACGATCTTGATCCAGTGAGATAGAGGCTTTCCTGTTTTTTCTAATAATCCTTTTTCCATTGTTTGAAATTGAAAATGCGGTCTGAAACTTCTTAAAATTAACGACAACTGCTGCTTCTAACATTTCAATAGCACATTGAACGCCATCTGCTCGCATATTCATTTCATTTTCCCGCAATTTCGCATCGAAGGTAATGATAGGCATACCATGCTTGTCTTTTTTATCAAAATTGAGAAACAGCTTATTATCGTGATACGGCAATAATTCTCCAAAATAAGTCATGCCAATATCCATATTTAAATAAATGGTTCTACAATATATTGTGTAGAAGTATTGAATAAATCTAAGGTAATAATTTATTATAAAAAATTAAACCTTTTGGATTTTATCTCTTTTCATTAGGTAGAATTGTACTATTGTAACCATTTCTACGCCATTATTAAAACCGTAGTAAACAAAATGACAGAAAAACACACAGCGGTCCATCAGAAGGTGAAAAAATTACTGACTCACCTTTGCGACGGCCTATATGAACGAGAAGAAGCGGTCCATCTCTCCTTGTTAAGCGCAATAGCAGGAGAGAGTATTTTCTTATTAGGTCCTCCAGGGGTAGGAAAGAGCTTAATTGCTAGACGACTCAAGCATGCTTTTTCAGATGGGGTATCTTTTGAATACTTGATGAGTAAATTCAGTACGCCAGATGAAATATTTGGACCAATCTCTATTCAAAAATTAAAAGAAGAAGATAAATACGAACGCTTAACGGATCGTTATTTACCAGGTGCGAATATTGTGTTTTTGGATGAAATATGGAAAGCAGGCCCTGCTATTCAAAATGCTCTACTAACCATTTTAAATGAAAAAATTTATAGAAATGGAGATGAAGATATGCAAGTTGATATTCGGGGGATTATCACTGCATCTAATGAGCTGCCTCCCAAGAATGCAAACCTTGCCCCTATATGGGATCGGTTTCTACTTCGTTTAGAATTAGGGAATATCAAAAAATTCGATAACTTTTTGACGATGATTACGGATGTCAAGGATGTGTATAAAGATGATGTAACTGCTGATGCTAAACTAACGAATCAAGAACTAGAAGAATGGAGCCCATTGATAGATCAAGTAGAAGTAGGTCCAGAAGTTTTGAACACCATCCAACTAGTAAAAATTAAATTAGAGGAACATAATGTACGGACGGCAAATATGGGAAATTCGATTATCGTACATGATCGACGTTGGAAAAAAATCATTCGTTTGTTACGAACTTCCGCATTTCTGAATGGGCGAGCTAAAGTAGATTTAATGGACTGTTTTTTAATGTACCATTGCTTGTGGGGCAGTCCAAATCAACGACAAACCATCCGAGATATATTAACAGAAGCAGTTGCGAAGCATGGGTATACGATGGCGGTTAATTTGAGCATGCTTAAAAAAGAGACGAAGGAATTTCAAGAGGAAGTAGCGAAAGAAATTAGAATTAGCCATACTGTTACAAAAGACCAGCTGATGGTGATAGACGATGAATATTTTCGACTAGATAAACAAGAGAGTAAGTTCCAAGGGGTATTTATTACGATTAAGCAATTTCGAATGCTATCTATTGATGAACCACAGGTTATTAATTTTTATGATGAACAGAAGAATTTAGTCAATAGAGTACGCACGGCTAAAGGTAAACAAGAGAATACCATTGAAGTGCATCATGACGCAGCAGAAACGACTTACCGACTCCAAACGCGCCTTATGGATACATCCGAAACCATTACTAAAAAACCACATGCTGTTGTTCAAAAATTTTGGGATGAGCGGTATCAGAAATTAACTGCTTTCATTACGCAACAGCTTCAAAATATGGAAGAGAATCGACCAGAGGAGATTAATTTACTAGAGCAGAATTTATTTGTGGATTCAGAATTTTCAGAGGTTGTTAAAAAGAATTTTGAGGAAGTGGCTACTAGCTTACAGCAGTTGAAATTGAATCTGGAGAAACTACAGTATTCTTATACTAATATTTAGGGAGAACAGAGAAGTGCGAGCAGAGAACAGAGATTAGATTCGTCGTAAAAATAGAAATCTATGGTTCAAGATATAGAAAAGGAGTTACAACAAGAATGTGATCGCTTCATAGAATTTGGTAATTTGCTCGACAAGCGAATGCGCCGATATATTGTCCAGTATATACAGAATAAATTCAATCCAGATCAGCATGTTATTCCCATACTAAACGATCAATATTTTGACTATTTTCAAAAAGCCTTAGATGAAATATTTCTAATTGATGGCTTAGTAGAAGTGGCTTCTAAGAATGAGAAAATCAGAAAACAAGTAATACTAGATTTAATCTACTGGCTCCGTAAGACGCATAAAAAATCTAGTATTAAAAATCCTTATGATGAAGAGAAGCAACGATTGGAAAGTTGGGCCGTAACGCCGCTACATATTTTTGTGAAGCGATGGGGAGCCTTACCTGATTATCTCAATAATGTATATAGCCGATCTGAACTAGACAATCATTTTTTTAGAGAAAAATTTAGCCAATTAATTACTAGTAGTTCTTTGGAGAATATAGCCAAAAAAGAGCAGCAACAATTAGAAATTCTATTACATGATATTCTAGCGCAGTGGGATGCATTATTGTATGTGAAAATATTAGATTTTCAGCTATCAAAATTTGATGAAGAAAAACAGGCCTATATAGAATTTTTAAGCCAAAAAGTATCAGAGTACAATAAGATAAGAGATTTTATGAGCCCTTTCTCTGAATATTTGGGTTGGGATTTATCTCGTAAACTATGGAAGGAGACTTCCTTCGATTTGCTAAACCATTACGATGATTTACTACAAGACGAAGCTTCTATCAAAGAATTAGCAGATTTATTAGGCAATATGCGAGAAGCAGAAATTGAAATAGAAGAGGAAGAATTTGAACGAACGATTATTCGACAAGAATGGGTAGTAGATGAATTAAGTAGATCAGAAATAGTTGGTGTGAAAGAAAGTGATGATTTGACTAATATGATTAGTTCAGAGGCTAGCTTGTTGAGTGATACCAATACGGAGTTGTTGTTTTTAAAAAAATATGCGGATAAAAAATTATTGACTTTTCGATATGAAGACAGGAAACTAGTCACCAGCGAAGATCACTATACAGAAGTCCATCAACGAATCAATCAAAAAGAAAAAGGCCCATTTATTATATGTGTAGATACAAGTGAGAGTATGCATGGTCGTCCTGAGCAAATTGCTAAAATCCTCACTTTAGGTATTTTGAAAATGGCGATGAATCAAAATAGAAAAGCTTACCTAATCAACTTTTCTATTGGATTGCAAACCTTGGATCTACATGATATTGCCAATAGCATAGATACCATTGCTGCTTTTTTGAAAATGTCTTTTTCTGGTGGGACAGATGCAACCCTTGCCTTCCATGAAGCCCTTCGACAATTAGGGACTAATGACTATGAAGATGCGGATATTTTGATGGTATCTGATTTTATTATGTCTAAGTTAAGAGCGGATATTCAAGATCAGATTAGATACCATCAACAAAATAAAAATACGCAGTTTCATTCTTTAACTTTGAGCGAAGAAGCTAATCTAAATGTATTAGCTGCCTTTGATACCAATTGGGTGTATGATCCGAAAGAGCGGGGGATTATTCGAGCTATGACGCAGGGATTTCGGACGATAAAGGAGCGATATTGAAATACCGTAGGGGCAACCCTTGTGGTTGCCCATTGTTTTTTGGGCAACCCATCGTTTTGGGCAACCATCCATCATTTTGGGCAACCACAAGGGTTGCCCCTACGGTTTCATAACAGTTGACCAATTATCCCTTCACCTCTTTCTCTTTCTTTAAATATTTATCCAAGAATTTCAAAATACCACTATATGCCTCAATCTGATTCTCTTTTTTTACAAAACCATGCCCTTCATCTTCAAATAGCACATATTCCACAGGCACGCCATTTTTCTTAACAGCGGAGACTATCTCATCCGATTCTACTTGGAGTACCCGTGGATCTTTTGCTCCTTGTAAAACCATCAATGGACGAACTACTTTTTCTGCATGAAAGAGTGGAGATATTTTATGTAAACGAACAGAGTCGACATTTGGATCCCCCATCTCATCATATAACGCATCTTTAAAAGATTCCCACCAAGGTGGAATACTTTTTAGAGTTCGTAGCCAATTGGTAACGCCAAATATATTTACCCCAACATCAAAGGCTTCTGGTTGATGGACTAAGGCAGCCATGGTCATAAAACCTCCATAAGAACCACCGATGATGCCGATTTTATCTTTATCTATATAGTCTAAGGTTTCTAAATATTTTCGACCATAGACACAATCCAT